>NZ_CP022680.1:300000-455000 GCF_003595525.1 Streptococcus respiraculi
TCATAAGATTGCAGAAGTCGTCAAAGCTAAGCAGATCGGGACAGAGCATTTGTTTATGGCCATGCTTCTTGACAAGCGTTCAATTGCTTCTCAAATCTTGGATAAGGCTGGGTTTCATTTTGAGGATTCAGATACCAAGATTCGTTTCATTGATTTGCGTAAGAACTTAGAAGCAAAGGCTGGATTTACGAAGGAAGATTTGAAGTCGATTCGTAGTATCCTGAAAGGCGGCAAGGCGAGTCGTCCAACTATGGCCAATATGATGGGTATGCCCCCAGCACCACAAACAGGTGGTTTGGAAGATTATACACGGGATTTAACCGCCCTAGCGCGTGCGGGTCAGATTGAACCTGTTATTGGACGTGAAGCTGAAATTTCCCGCATGATTCAGGTCCTTTCGCGTAAGACCAAGAACAATCCTGTCTTGGTCGGAGATGCAGGGGTTGGTAAAACAGCACTTGCCTTGGGCTTGGCTCAACGGGTAGCAGACGGTGAAGTGCCAGCTAGTCTAGCCAAGATGCGGGTCTTGGAGTTGGACTTGATGAATGTCATTGCAGGAACGCGTTTCCGTGGTGACTTTGAAGAGCGAATGAACAATATCATCAATGATATTGAAGAAGACGGCCAAGTCATTCTCTTCATCGATGAGTTACATACCATCATGGGTTCTGGCAGTGGAATTGATTCAACCCTAGATGCAGCAAATATCTTGAAACCAGCTCTTGCGCGGGGAACCTTGCGGACAGTAGGAGCGACGACCCAAGATGAGTATCAAAAACATATTGAAAAAGATGCGGCTCTCTCCCGTCGTTTTGCCAAGGTAACGGTCGAAGAGCCTAGTGTGGCTGATAGTATTGCCATTTTGCAAGGCTTAAAGAATGCCTACGAACGCCACCATAAAATTCAGATTACCGATGAGGCAGTTAGCACTGCCGTAACCTTTGCCAAGCGGTATTTGACTAGTAAAAATTTACCAGACTCAGCGATTGACTTGCTCGATGAGGCTAGTGCAACAGTGCAAAATCAACAAAAAACAGGTGGGAAACAGTCTAGCTTATCCGCAGCAGACAAGGCGCTTATGGCTGGAAAACACAAGACGGTCAGTCAGTTGCTCATCAAGGAATTAGAGGCTGAAAGTCAAGAGACGTTGGGTGATGCCCAAGTAACAGAAGAAGATGTCCTGTTGACACTTAGCCGTTTATCAGGCATTCCAGTGGCTAAATTGAGCCAGACAGATGTTAAGAAATACTTGAGTCTAGAAGCCGAGTTGCACAAGCGGGTGATTGGACAGGACGCAGCTGTTTCTGCGGTCAGTCGTGCCATTCGCCGTAATCAATCAGGAATTAGGACTGGTAAACGCCCAATTGGCTCCTTCATGTTCTTGGGACCTACTGGGGTCGGAAAGACCGAATTGGCCAAGGCCTTGGCAGAAATCTTGTTTGATGACGAGTCAGCCCTCATTCGTTTTGATATGAGTGAGTATATGGAAAAATTCGCAGCCAGCCGTTTGAATGGTGCCCCTCCGGGCTATGTCGGCTATGAAGAAGGTGGGGAGTTAACCGAAAAAGTACGGAACAAACCATACGCTGTCCTACTTTTTGATGAGGTTGAAAAAGCCCACCCTGATACCTTTAACATTCTCTTGCAGGTATTGGATGACGGTGTCTTAACTGATAGTAAGGGGCGGAAAGTTGATTTTTCAAATACCCTCATTATCATGACTTCAAACCTTGGGGCAACAGCCTTGCGCGATGATAAGACCGTTGGCTTTGGCGCACTTGATTTATCGCAGAGTCAGGAACACGTTGAAAAACGGATTTTTGAAGAATTGAAAAAGGCCTATCGACCAGAGTTTATCAACCGGATTGATGAAAAAATCGTCTTCCATAGCTTGACTGACCAAGATATGCAAGCGGTAGTGAAAGTGATGATTCGTCCGCTTCAAGCAGTCATGTCTGAAAAAGCTATTCAGTTCAAGATTCAACCATCTGCCTTGAAATTATTGGCGCAAGAAGGTTATGATCGGGAAATGGGAGCACGTCCGCTCCGCCGCCTAATTCAGACGAAAGTTGAAGATCCTCTAGCTGAAATGCTCCTTCGTGGAGAATTACAGGCGGGAGACACATTGAAAATCGGTGTCAAGGCTGGAAAATTGAATTTTGATATCAGTCGCTAAATACAAAATGAGGCTGGACAAAAAGTCTTAAAAATAGTAAATGGCTTAGATTAACGTTGTCAAGAAACGTTGATTCTAAGCCATTTTATATTGTTCGGTTTTTAAGAGAAAGGTTAAAAATTGAGTTTTTGCCCAGCCTTATTTTGTATAGGCTTCGCGTGCTTGTTTAAAGAGTGCTTCGACTTCTTCGATAGATTCGGCACGAGCGACTGCTCCACGAATTTTAGCAGCACCTGCTGTTCCACGTAGATAATGAGGGGCAAGGCCGCGGAATTCGCGCACGGCAATGCTTTCCCCTTTTAGATTGACGAGGCGAGTCAGGTGTTCAAAGGCGATGTTGAGCTTATCGTCAAAACTCAAATCAGGCAAGATTTCACCTGTTTCGAGGTAGTGATTGATTTGCTCGAAAATATAAGGGTTTCCCATAGCAGTTCGTCCGACCATGACTGCATCTGCACCGACTTCTTCGATTCGCTGACGAGCGTCTTGGACGGTGCGAATGTCGCCGTTTGCGATGAAGGGAATCTTAGTGAGGGCCTTTGCGACCTTGCTGAGGGTGTCAAGGTCAACAGTTCCCGTATACATTTGTTCCCGAGTCCGACCGTGCATGGCAAGAGCTGCTACTCCAGCGCTTTCTGCGGCGAGGGCATTTTCAACAGCTAGGCCAGGGTCTGCCCAACCTGTTCGCATTTTGACGGTCAGAGGAATATTAAGGACAGAGCTGACCTGCTTGATAATGTGGTAAATTTTATCAGGATCTTTGAGCCATTTGGCACCTGCTTCATTTTTGATGACCTTGTTGACAGGACAGCCCATGTTGATGTCTACGATATTTGCCTTGGTATTTTTTTGGATAAATTCTGCAGCGCGGGACAGTCCATCAGCGTCTCCTCCAAAGAGTTGGATAGACATCGGGGCTTCATTTTCTTCGATATGCAGCATGTGCAAGGTTTTTTCGTTGTTATAGAGCAGTCCTTTTTCAGAAATCATTTCCATGACCACGAGCCCCGCGCCCATTTCTTTTGCAATGGTCCGAAAGGCAGAGTTGGTCACGCCAGCCATAGGGGCTAGGACTGTTCGATTGGGGATTTCGACCTTTCCAATCATAAATGGGGTGTTGAGATTAGCCATTGATGAGTTCCTCCAAGTCGTTTTCGTCAAAGTGATAATGGGTTTGACAAAATTGGCAGGTAATGTCTGCACCCTTATCTTCTTCTTTCATTTCTTGTAAATCTGTTTTTGGCAAGCTAGCAAGAGCATTTAAGAAGCGGTCTTTTGAGCAATCACAAGCAAAACTAAGGTTCTCTTCGGACAAGCGTTTGAAAGCTTGATCACCATAGATGGCTTCTAAAAGTGCTTCGATATGGTTGTTTGAAGCAAGCAATTGTGAGATAGGAGGCATTTGTTGAATCCGCTCTTCAAATTGTGCGATTTCAGCCTCAGTCGCTCCAGGTAAGGCTTGTACAAGGAAGCCTCCTGCCACCTTGACCTTGTCTTCTTCATCAAGCAAGACATTGAGTCCAACTGCTGACGGAGTTTGCTGGCTTTCTGTCAAGAAGTAGGCAAAGTCTTCTCCGATTTCTCCTGAAATCAAAGGTGTCATGGAATGGTAGGGGTGTCCCATACCGTAGTCTGTAATCACCAAAAATTGACCTTGACCGACAAGAGGGCCTACGATGACCTCACCAGTTGCTGTCTTTTTCAAGTCGATGTCTGGGTTTTGAATGTAGCCCTTGACCTGCCCCTTGGTATCTGCCACGCTGATAATGGCACCAAGTGAGCTGTTGCCGAGGATTTTAAGAGTGATGGTAGTATCGCCCTTTTCGTTTGCAGCAAGCATCTGGTTGGCAATCAAGGTACGGCCCAAGGCAACGGTTGACGAAGCCATAGTATCATGCTTTTCTTGAGCCACTCGAACCGTTTCGGTACTATCTAACACAAAGGCACGGAAGTGCCCATTTTCTGAAATTGTTTTAATCATTTTGTCCATAAGAATTATTATAGCATACCCACGCCAAAATGCCAGCTGCTTGGGTTTGGGATGTATGTTGAAAAAGGAGAAAAGTAAAAAAGGAGTGGGACAAAAATCGTGATTTCGAAGAAATCGATTTTGTCGCTCTCGCTTTCTCATTTTTAGGCTCAAGTATTAACAGTCCACTGGACTGTTAATACCCCGCATGTTGACTAGCTTTCACAATTGAGAATTGTGAACGGTTGGAGATAAGAGGCTGGGCAAAAACTCAATTTTTAACCTCTCTCTTAAAAAACGGACAATATAAAATGGCTTAGAATCAACATTTCTTGACAACGTCAATCTAAGCCATTTACTATTTTTAAGACTTTTTGCCCAGCCTCTCTTTAATAGAATGTTGCTTTATCAATGTTTTACAGACCAGACAACTACTGCGCTAAACTGTTAAATCTACAAAAACAATGAGATTAGGGACTTTTGTCCCAGGCTCCTTTCGCTACAGCTGATGTTTATGAAATTGGTTTAATGATGACTTGATCAAGAAGCAATGAGACAACCTCGTTTTTAGCAACGCCCACGCCTTGCTCCATCGCATTTGCTGTTCCACTGGCGATAGCGTAGCGAATCACCATTTCATCGCTCATTCCATGTTCAAATGCGTAGATAGCTCCTGCCACAGTTGAATCGCCCGATCCAGTTGGATTAACGAGTTCGATGCTAGGGGCTGTCACGTCGTATAGTTTTCCATTGAACTGCGCAATGGCCCCTTGCTCTCCACACGAAACCAAGGTGTATGGAACGGGGATAGGGGTAGCTTTTAAGTAGTTAAGAACTTGCTGCTTATCGCTTAAGCTTTGTCCGATCAGTTCTGAAAATTCATCAATGTTTGGCTTGATAAAATCAGGTTTGTAGAAAGAATCATTTACGATAAGGTGGAGAGATTCTTTAGAGAAATCTGCAAAAATTTTGGTCTCGGATGGGAGATTTCTTCTCAAAAGGGCAATCAAATCATTGTAAAAATAGGGGTCATCTGAATGAACAGAGCCGTTGAGAGAAATCACATGTGGTTTCTCTTTTTTTGCAAGTTTCAAAATGGTATCGAATATTTCAAGTCGGAGTTCAGGGCTTGACACTTTTGGTCCTGCTTCTACAATTTCCGTATGGACACCGTCATTGTGCATGATAGTAATGGAATGTCGCGTTTCATCATCGATTGATAAGAAGACGGGATGAAAGGTTTCTGTCTTGAGTAATTCTTTAAAGAAGACCCCGGTCTTACCACCGACCAGTGCTAGGGAGGTAGCTTGAATGCCTAGATAAGAGAGGGCGCGTGAACAGTTAATACCTTTACCTGCTGCCATGATGGTCGAATGTTGAAAACGATTATGAGCAGCAAGAGAAAAGTTTTTTTCAAAATAAAGTAGATCAACAGATGGATTTAATGTAACAATTAGTACCATATATGATTCCTTTCTTGATAAAGACTAGTTAATAATTTCAGTATATACTCCGTAGTAGTCTTTGATCTCATCGGGAATATCTTTATCGGTCAAAATAGCAGTTAAACTACTTAATTTTCCAAAGATATACGAATCGCTATTACCAAATTTGGAATGATCCGCTAATAGATAGCTTTCCTTGGATTGATTGAGAACGACAGACTGTAAGCGTCCTGCCGAGGGAGAGAAGGTCGTCATGTTTTCATCGGTGATTCCATTCGTTGCAAGGAAAGCATAGTCGATTGAGAAATCAGTGATTAAGCGCTCAGCGTGTTGCCCATGAAACTCACCTGTTTTGGCATAAAACTCTCCACCTGTTAGGAGTACGTTTTCAAAATGATTTTCAATCAACCAGTTAAAGGTGATCAAGCTATTGGTGATAATATGTTTATGATCATTACGGAGGTGTTTTGCCAGAGCGAGAACGGTTGTTCCAGCTCCTAAATAGAGAACGCTTTTGGGGCGTATCATATTTGTAGCAAGGTCGGCGATGTACTCTTTTTCTGTTGTAAAGAGTGTCATTTTTTCATAAGTTGGTTTGATGCGAATGGCTTTTCGGACGCCACCATGTTCTTTGATAATCTTTTGTTCTTTTACGAGCTCATTGATATCACGACGAATGGTCATGACGGAAACCCCCAATGATTGAGCGAGTGCTGTATAGGAAATAATCTCAAATTTATCTGCTAATGCGAGGATTTCCTTCTGCCGATTGGCTTTCATATACGTTCTATTCCTTTCTTGTATTCAGACACTTTAAGACTATCATATCATAAAAAAACTAGATACAAAAACAAATGGTATGGTTGATGTTTTGGTTCAAAAACAAAAGTTTAACAAATAAATCAAAAAACATCATTGAAAGCGTTGACAACATCTAAAAAATAACTTATAATCAAATTATAACAAAAGTTTAACAAAATGTTAACAAAAAGAGGTGAAAAATGTATAAAGATATGTTGCAAGCTGATTTGGTAAAGTTGGATTGTAATGTTTCTACCCACGTTGATTTGTTCCAAGTAATCGGAAAGGAGCTCAGAGAAAAAGGATATGTGACAGATCAATATGTGGAGGCCTTGTTGGAGAGAGAACGACAATTTCCGACAGGTCTAAAGACAAAATTTGTAAATATTGCAATTCCTCATACCGATCCACAGGTAATTAAAAAACCGTTTATTTTTATTGTGAAGAATCATCAACCGCTCGATATGCTCCAAATGGGGGATAACTCAGAAATGACATGTCACTATTTCATGTTTTTGGGAATCAAAGATCCGACGGGGCAAGTTGGCCTACTTGCAAAGCTGATGGAAATTTTTTCGCAGGAAGCATTTGTAAAGGAATTTGTTCAAACGGAAAACGATTTGGACATGTATCAATTGGTAAATCATTATTTATAAAGGAGTCTATTTTATGGCTAGAAAACTTATTGTCGCATGTGGTAGCGGAGTGGCAACGAGCACTACAATTGCAGAGAAAATTAAATCACGCTTTGAAGATGATAACATTAGCTATCCGGTAGAAGCAGTTGATTACAAATCTATTTTGAACGAGCTGCCTCAAGCAAGTATCTATGTCTACATTGCAAAACCAGAAGCAGAGGTGCTAGAAGAAGCAGAACGTTTGGGTGTGGATGTTTTCCCAGGAGTTCCATTTTTAACAGGTATGGGTGTAGACGGTGTTTATGAAGACATTGTTGCAGCAACTAAAAAATGATTTATTGAGAGGAGTGAAAAAATATGAGTATCTTTAAAGATGTCATTCAATGGATTTTGAATTTAGGATCAGCTGTATTTGTGCCATTGATTATCCTAGTTTTAGGGTTATTGGTGGGCATGAAGTTTAAAAAAGCATTTATTTCAGCTATTACTTTGGGGGTTGCTTTCACAGGAATGGGCATGATTATTGGTTTCATGTCTGGGGCGGTGTCGCCTGCCTCTGAAGCTCTTGCCTTAAATACAGGTATTTCCCTACCGGCCTTAGATTTGGGTTGGACTGGTGCAGCAAGTATCGTATGGTCTTGGACCTTTGCGTTCACATTTTTCGCAGTTCAAATTGCAATCAATATTTTAATGCTCAGCTTTAACTGGACCAAGACCTTGAACGTGGATATGTGGAACGTCTGGGGTAAGGCTTTGACTGGATATCTTGTCTATTATGTAAGTGGAAAATTATGGGCTGGTTTTCTTGTGGCGGCAATCCAAGTGGTGCTTGAGTTGAAGCTAGGCGATATGTTCCAAAAGCATATTGAAGATTTGACTGGTATTCCGATGGTCACTGTTACACACTGTATGAACCTATCAGCAGTTTTCATGTTGCCAGTAAATAAATTGATGGATAAAGTTCCATTCTTGAATAAAAAAGCAGATACAGACTCACTTCGCAAGAAGATTGGTATCTTCTCGGAAAACTCTGTAATGGGCTTTATCATTGGGGTGTGTCTTGGTTTTGCAGGAGCATACTCTGTTTCTAAGTCATTGAATTTAGGAATTCAAGTAGCGACGGCCATGGCTTTATTCCCGATGGTGAGCAAACTGTTCATGCAGTCTCTATCACCGCTCGCAGATTCCATGTCTGAATTTATGAAAAAACGATTCAATGATCGTGAAGTCTATATCGGAATGGACTGGCCATTGCTGGCAGGTCGCTCAGAAGTTTGGGTAACGCTTATCTTGATGGTGCCATTCTTCATTGGGTATTCATTGATTCTTCCAGGAAATACAGTATTACCAATTGCAGGAGTATTAAACTATTCTATCGCAGTAGGCGGGCTCTTGCTTACAGGTGGTAACTTGGCGCGTATGATGATTTTAGGCGTGATTTACTTACCACTTTACCTCTACAGTGCAACCTACTTTGCGCCAATTTTGACTGGTTTAGCAAATCAGACTGGTGCTGTTGATGTCGAAAAAGGAAAATTGATTACATGGTCTACTATCGAAGCACCAGAGTTGCGGATACTATTTGCTGAGGCCTTTAATGCAAATGTGCTTGCAATTGGAGGGGCGGTGTTATTCCTTGTCTTGTTCGTATGGTTATACAAAACAATGATACAACAAGATGTGCCGTCAAAACGCTATGAAAACTAAGAAAGCCTTTTGGTTAACATTACTATTAGTTGGTATTCTCTTATTCTTGCTTGGTCTCAATACAGGCTACTATATCTATAATCTAGCAGCGATTGTGCTAAGTTTTATCGTCTACCGTCAAGGATACGATGTCTTGTTTAAAGAATATGATGAAAGCCAAAAAGAAAAACGTGAGACCGCTGAAAAAATTTATGCGGCCTTACGTCAAGGAAAAAAGAAAGGGGAAGAGTAGATGACGAGTGGAAAAATTCTATTTTCAGAAGAAAGAAAAGCTCTCGCGGATGCGGTGTATTTGACCTATCATCGTAAAAATACAAATACAGCTGGAGGGAATTTCTCCTTCAAAACAGTTGATAAAAATGGTAAGGAATATATCATCATGACACCGTCCATGATGTCAGAAGCCTACCATGGAAAAATTAGTCCGTCACAAGTATTGGTTGTGGATTATGACACGGAAGAATTGGTTGCTGGTGAGGGTAAAGTGACGCGTGAAATTAACATGCACTTTGCTTGCTATCGTACTAATCCTGAGATTAAATGTGTATTCCACGCTCATGCTCCAAATGCCATGTTTTGGGCAACCAGCCATTTAGATATGCCTAATGTGACAGAATCAACTCAGAAAGTGGAATATATCAAAGTGTTGGATTTTGCTCCAAATACGACACCTGAATTGGCAGAAATTGTTCGGCAAGAGTTGTTGCAGTCAGATGGCAAGCTACCTAAAGAATACCTATTAGATAGTCACGGGGTATTGATTTTAACGCCCGGTGCTGATGGGGAAGAGGCCTTGAATAAAGCCCTCCAAATTCTCGATACTGTTGAGTGGAATGCAGAAATTGCCTACAAACAAACGATTTTCCAAAAATTAGGGATTTTAGATGGCTACTACTCAAAAGGCCACAAAATTGGGACAATTGATGATTTAATCAATCGTAGGCCAATTTGGAATCATATTGAACAAGATGAAGGATATGAATAAGTAGACATGAGAGGGAGAGGCTGGGAGAAGCAACCAGCCTCATCTTTTTATTTGTATGTAGAAAGGAATACGAATATGAAACCATTTGAGCAATCTACAGTTGTGAAAGAGCTTTGTGAAATCACTTATGATATGTGGCAACAAGGCTGGGATGAGTATAATGGAGGCAATGTTAGTTATCTGTTGGTAGAAGATGAAGTCGGTGACTTGATACATGCGACACCTCAAACCAAGGTAGAGGTTGAGGGCATTCCAGAGAGTCTTGTTGGTCGTTATCTCTTAATTACTGCTTCAGGTAGCCATTTTAGAACATTACGAAATCATGTAAAAAGAGATACGGGAGTTGTACGGATCGTAGCTAGTGGTTATGAAGTTGTTTGGGGATTTGAAGAAAATAGGAAGCCAACAAGTGAATTTTATATGCATATCTTGGCGCATGCGAAACGTTTATCTATCAACCCCAACCACCGTGTGGTAGTCCATAATCATGCGACTAACATTGTCTTGTACTCTCTGTTAAACGAGGTGACGAGCCGATCGTTGACACTTGATTTGTGGTCTGTCTTGACAGAATCCATTGTTGTATTTCCAGATGGAATTGCGGTACTGCCGTGGGAAGTTCCTGGGACTCAGCAAATTGGGCTAGATACGGCTGAAGAATTGGCAGAGCACCGAATGGTAGTCTGGGCGAAACACGGCGTCTTGTCGACAGGTGTGAATTATCAAGATTGTTTTGGGCTGATTGAAACAGCAGATAAGGCCGCCAAATTGGCCTTGGATTTGCAACGGATTAGTGGAAAACCAATTGTAGAAAATAACGTTTTATCTACAGATAATCTCCGAGCAGTCTGTCGAGCATTGAAGGTGCAGGGAAAATACTTGGATGAATAGAAAAATCAGCTGGAATTCCGGCTGATTTTTTGTTTATGCCTGTGCGGGGATAATTTCTGGAAACAACTTTCCAATAATTTTCGGTGTCAATGCTTGCCCCGGTCCGTCGTAGCAGTAGGTGTGCATATACATGGACGGGTTGAAGTTAAGCTCGATACAGGTGCAGTTGGGGTGTTCTTTTGTGGAAATGAGCGCAGGATCTGGGATAATTAAATCGACTCCGCAGACCCAAGCTCCGATTGCAGTAGCCATGTCAGCTGCTAAGCGTTTGTAGCTGTCGTCCATTTGAACGGTTACGTCAATCGAGTCCCCACCTGTTGAGATATTGGAGTTGCCGCGCAATTCTGCTTTTTGTCCTGCTTCTAAAATGGTTTCTGGACTATAGCCCTGCTGGTCTAGCATCAGTAGCTCGATATCGCCTAGGTTGATGATTTCAAGCGGAGAGCGGTGGTCGCGGCCACGTAGCGGATCTTGATTTTTGAGGTCAACCAATTCGCGAATCGTATGAATTCCATCCCCAACGACATTTGCAGCGACGCGTAGCAGTACAGCTTCGCATTTTCCGTCAAGGACAAAAAAGCGGTATTCGGTTCCTGCGATAAATTCTTCGACCAAGACCTGCTTATCCTCGGAAAAGGCGATGTCAAGGGCTTTTTCATAGTCTTCTAGGCTGGCTCCGTCTTGGAAAATGGAGATACCAAGACCAAAGTTGGTTGATTTTGGCTTGACAACAATGGCCCGCTTTTCAATCTGTCCGTAGTAGCGTAAGGCATCTGCCTTGTTTGGAAATTCTGCCCCTGCTGGAACAGGAAATCCAGCGGCTGCGAGGATTTTCTTGGTGACCGTTTTATTGGCCATGGCAAGAGGGACAACATAGTTGTCTTTTGAGGTCATATTGCCATTTTTGACATACTCGACATGATCCTTGTGCCAGAGTTTGAGAAATTGATCTTCTTCATCAAGAATCTCAAGATTGACCCCCTTTTGAAGGGCATCAAACATGAGCATCTGGGTAGAAAGTTCCATGTGTTCGTACCCTTTGAGGGCGTACGGCGCAGTCCAAGCATACTCATGGAAGGTTTGCCCCTGCTTGCGACCAAAATCTTCTAGGGAGTGCTGTGCGATATGTGTTAGTAGTTGTCCTGATACTGTTAATTCGGGTTGGACAAGTTGTTGTTTGACCTTGTCTACTAGTCCTTGGTATTTTTCACCTAAGTGAAAATGAGAGACAACAGCCGCCATGGCATCCAGAATCATTTGGACATCTGCTTCTGTTGGTAGAGGAGTGAGAGGATGAGCAAGGGCAATCTGATTGTTCAGCTCGGCTGCTTTTTTTAAGGTTTCATCGACATGTTCAGGGCTATCAATCCAAAGTAGAGCAAGTGTAAAGAGATGAACGGTGTCCAAGGTCTCCTCGCTAATCGCTAGAAAATCAAAGGGATTGAGGTCAAAGGAGCGAAATTCGAGATAGCGAATGCCTTGCGTTAGGTAATCCCTGCTGTGTTTGTGACCCCGCAGGCGGACAGCTGAATAGAACTCTTTTTCGGCAGAAAGCTGACCGGTTTCGACATAGTGCTCAATATCGCGAACATAGCTTTCTAAATCAGCAAAGGAAACATGGACGTCATTGGTATTGACATAGCCGTAGGAACTGTTGCGCAGGGAGCGGACAGGGTGTCCCAATTCTTCCTTTAAAAAGCCTTTTTCAGCAATGGGACTGGCACCGTATAAGTAGGTCAATAACCAGCGGTAGCGCAGGAATTGCTGGGCTAGTTTGAGATAGAGGTCGTTTTTAAATGACAGTAATGAACTGTAGTTGCTTTGCTCAAATAATTGCTGAATCAAATCTGTGCCTAGTTCTATATTATAATGAATCCCAGACATGGACTGGAGCAGTTTTCCATAGCGTTTTCCTAGCCCTTCTCGGTAGCGATATTCGTAGGCATCATCAAGCTGAGCGATACGGATATCGTCTTCGCTTGCCTGAGGTGGCATAGACAGTGGCCAAAGGTATTCATCCGACTTCATTGACCGATAGGCAACCTCGGTGATTGCTCCTAATACTCGTCTGGCTTCACTGGTTGACGGGCTGACAGGCGTAATCAATTCAAGTTGGGATTCGCTGTAATCCGTCTGGATATAGGGGTGAAAATTGCGAGAGCCAAGCTTTTCTGGGTGGGGAGTTTGTGCAATACGATGTTTAGTATTCATGCGTAAGGACTCGCGTTCTAAGCCAAAAGTGGCTTGGAGAATGGGAAGGTTTTTTGGAGCTTCTTGCAATATGTGATTGATTATCATAAGTCTATTCCTCGTCGTATCTAGGAACCTGTATTTATAAGCTCTCGCTTAGAATTACTTCGCTTATGAATACAGGTTCTAATACTAATATTGTAGCGATTTTAGAATTGAAAAACAAATTTTCGCTACGTTCTACGTGCTTTCTTTGGTCTGAGATAGAAGAAAGTAGAAACTTTTTCTTGAAACATGGTATAATATAACATGCATAAGGAGACATCATGGTTGCAATAGGAAGATCAACAGGAAAGATTATTTTGATAGGAGAGCATGCAGTGGTTTACGGTCAGCCAGCCATTGCCATGCCTTTTTCTGCTGTCCAAATTACAGCAGAGGTTCGTAAAGAAGGCCAAGCTCTTTCTGTTAGTTGTGATTTTTACCAAGGCTTGGTTCATGAAATGCCTAAAATCTGGGAAAGTTTGAAACACGCTATTCGCTTTTCCCTCTATCGGATTGGCGCACCGACAGACCCAGCCATTCATATTGAGATTAGCTCCACGATTCCAGCAGAGCGGGGAATGGGCTCGAGCGCTGCGGTAGCTGCAGCAGTAGCGCGAGCGCTATTTTCCTTTTATGAAAAAAACTTATCAGATGAAGAGTTATGGGAAATTGTCCAATCGTCTGAAAAGATTGCCCACGGAAATCCGTCTGGCATTGATGCAACAACTGTAACAGGCACTACACCAATCTTTTTCATTAAGAATCAGTCGATTGAGCCTGTAGCCCTTTCCTTAGATGCCTATCTGGTTGTCGCAGACACGGGAAAGACAGGAAACACACTCGAAGCAATCACCGATGTGGCGTTGCTTTATAAGCGCCGTAGCGAGGTGGAAAGTTGGATTGAGGCTCTGGGGGAGCTGGCCTATCAGGCACGAGACTATCTGGCGCATAATCAGGCGGAATTGTTGGGACGGGTGATGAACCAAGCTCATGCCTATCTGACGGATTTGAGTGTGTCAGACGAGAGTTTGGATAGACTGGTGACCATTGCCTGTGAAACGGGCGCCTTGGGGGCCAAACTAACCGGAGGTGGCAGGGGTGGCTGCATGATTGCCCTAGCAAGAACTGAGGAAGAAGCAAAGACAATCGCTCAGGCCCTAGCAGGAGCAGGTGCCAGCCAAACATGGATACAGTACTTAGGAGAAGGACATGACTAAGAAAGTAGGAATCGCGCGTGCCCATACCAATATTGCCTTGATTAAATATTGGGGAAAGCGGGATAAGGACCTGTTTTTGCCGATGAATTCGAGTTTATCGCTGACACTGGACGCTTTTTATACAGATACCAAGGTCATCTTTGACGATTCCTTGCCAGCTGATGTCTTTTACTTGAACAAGAAAAAACAATCCGAAAAAGAACATCAAAAAATTTCGCAATTTTTGAATTTATTTCGCGACTATACAGGTGAGCGGAGATTTGCCCGTGTAGAGAGTTTGAATTTTGTGCCGACAGCGGCAGGTCTTGCTAGTTCGGCTTCAGCCTTTGCTGCCCTATCACTTGCAACTTCAACGGCCTTAGGCTTAGAGCTGTCTCGTGAGGAATTATCGACCTTTGCCAGACGTGGTTCAGGCTCTAGTACCCGCAGTTTATTTGGCGGCTTTGTCGAATGGGACATGGGGACGAGTGCAGCAGATTCTATGGCGCATCCGATTGACGATGCGACTTGGGATATTGGGATGATTATTTTGGCGGTAGATACAGGTAAGAAAAAGATTGCTAGTCGTGTAGGAATGGATCATACTGTTCAGACCTCTCCTTTTTATTCTATGTGGGTTGAAACAGCAGCGCAGGACTTACAAGATATCAAAGCTGCGATTGCCCGACGGGATTTTGAAAGACTTGGGCAAATCACAGAGCATAATGGCATGAAAATGCATGCGACAACCTTGTCGGCTAATCCCCCGTTTACTTACTGGACAGCAGATACGATGAAAGCGCAGGAAGCAGTTCGTCAGGTGAGAGAAGACTTGGGTGTGCCTGCTTATATGACCATGGATGCAGGACCCAATGTCAAGGTGCTTTGCCGAGCGAGCGATATGGAGCGCCTAGTTACAGCCTTGACAGACCATCTGCCAACAGAGCAAGTCTTGACCAGTCTTCCGGGAGCGGGTGCCTATGCCTTATCAGAAGCAGATTGGCAGGAATCGCAGGCTGTTTTTTTAAGAAAGGAACATCATGATTGAGGCGAGCGCACCAGGGAAATTATACTTGGCAGGGGAATACGCGGTCGTTGAAGCAGGGTATCCAGCAGTGATTGTAGCAGTCAACCAGCGCCTGTTTGCCAAACTGCAACAGGCAGAAGTCGGAAGTATCTACTCTACGCAGCAGCCTGATCTTGAGGTGGTATGGTCGCGCCAAGGCGAGTTGATTTGTACAAGGTCAAGTAATCCCTACCAGTTGATTACGAGCAGTATGCAGGTGGTTGAGGACTATGTTCGTGCGCTTGGAGTAGACATAGACAAGGTTTATCGTCTTGAAATTCTCTCAGACTTAGATGATGAAGCGTCTGGCACCAAGTATGGGCTTGGCTCTTCAGGAGCTGTGACGGTTGCAGTCGTTAAGGTCCTGCTTTCCTACTATCAAGAGGAATTAACACCGACCTTGATCTACAAGTTGTCGGCACTTGCCCAGTTGCGAATCGGGATGACAGGCTCTTTTGGCGACCTTGCTACCTCTAGCTTTGAAGGCGTTGTTGCCTATCGCTCGGTAGATAGAAAGTGGCTCAAAGAGGCCATGAATCGCTTGTCTATTTTGGAATTGGTGGCACAGGACTGGAAAGAATTATCCATTCAAGAGCTTGAACTACCAGATGGGTTAGATTTACTGGTCGGCTGGACAGGCTCTGCTGCTTCAACGGATCGATTAGTAGCAAGTATGCAAGGGCAGCTCAATCAGGAAGAAAAAGAAGCAGTTCATCGTCACTTTTTGGCAACCAATCGGACTTGTGTCGAAGCACTGATTCGCGCCTGTCACGAAAATGATAGGGTGGCAGTCAGAGAAGCCATAGTGACCAATCGCAAGCAACTACAGGACTTTTCAGCTGGTATGGGTATTCTCATCGAGACTCCTCAGCTGTCCCGCTTGTGTCAATTGGCGATGGAGCAAGGTGCTGTTGCCAAGTCCTCAGGTGCAGGTGGCGGTGATTGCGGGATTTGTCTAGTAGACTCCCTCGTACAAAAGGAAGGGATTGTAAAGGCCTGGGAAGAAGCGGGAATTGTTCCCTTAACTCTTTCAATTGGGTATAGAAAATAGGAGAAATCATGTTGGGAAATGAAGCTGTTGGTCTAAATCGTAAAGATGAGCATGTGGCCTTGGCGAACCAGCAATTTACACTGGCATCAGCAAGCGACTTTGAAGAGACCCGCTTTGTTCATCATTCTCTCCCAGAGATGAAGGTGGCAGATGTCAGCTTGAAAACATCAATAGCTGGTTTGGAACTAGAAATGCCCTTTTTTGTCAATGCTATGACAGGCGGGAGCAAAAAGACTGGGGAAATCAACCAATTATTAGGGATTTTAGGACGGGAAACCAAGATTCCGATAGCAACTGGTTCTGTCAGTGCGGCGTTGAAAGATCCGAGTGTGGCCCACACCTTTTCGATTGTGCGCAAGGAAAATCCCAATGGACTTATCTTTGCTAATCTAGGGGCTCATCATGATGTAGAAAATGCCAAAAGAGCGGTGGATATCCTTGAAGCAGATGCCTTACAAATCCACTTGAATGCGCCTCAGGAAATGGTCATGCCAGAGGGTGACCGTGATTTTTCCATGTGGATGAATAATATTGAAACTCTTGTCCGTGAACTTGAGGTGCCAGTCATTGTTAAAGAAGTTGGTTTTGGAATGAGTCGTGAAACGGTGGGGCAATTGACCTCTATTGGTGTAAAGACAGTGGATATTTCTGGAGTTGGTGGGACAGATTTTGTAAGAATTGAAGATGCCCGTAGGACACGAAACACTTACGATTACCTCCATGGTTGGGGGCAATCGACCATTATTTCCATGATAGAGGCCATGGGTTTGTCTGCAACTAGTCGTCCGCAACTCATTGCTTCAGGCGGAGTTAAAACTCCTTTAGACATCGTTAAATTGCTAGCGTTAGGGGCAGAAGCAGTCGGTCTATCCAACCGCTTTTTGCAGTTGGTCAAGGATAGACGGTCTGTGGAGCAGGCAATTGAGGAAGTCCAAGTATTTTGTGAGAGTATCACAGCGATTATGACCTTGCTCGGTGCGCGTGATGTGGCAACCTTGCGCCAGACCGACCTAGTTTTAGCACCAGCTGTTCAACATTGGTGTACAGCTCGAGGGATTGATTGGACATATTATGCCAATCGTTCGTCCAACCGCAGCGAGTAATGCATTTTTGAAAAAATATTGAAAATTTCAAGTAAAGAGCTTGATTTTTTCTTTTGTTTCGCCTATAATTGATTTGTCAATAGTTGATAAATCAATTATGAAACCTTTTTCGTTTTATAGTCATTTCGTTTTGAGTTCGTACTAGTCAAGGAGTTGCAGGCGTAGTCAGCATTAGGCAAGCTGCCTTCACCATACAGCACACAATAGATGAAAACAAAACGATGCTACTAGAAACGGTGAGGAAACGACATATCCAGAAACATGGAAAGATTAAGAACCTGTATTCACAGCTAGCGCAGCAACTCTATTCAGGGCTTATTTTACGCTACTCATCGTTGCTTTTTTTCGAAATACAGTCAGTATTCCTTCAAAAAAAGCGCCTTAATGATCGTAAAATAAGCTTCCGATTAGAATGACTTCGCTTATGAATACAGTTTCTAAAAGGAACTGTCATGACCGCAATTAATCACCTACTTTACCAGCTTCATGTTACCGATCAGACCCTGACCCAATTGTTTGAAAAGCGTTTGGGGATTAGCTTGACACGGTATGAGATATTGCAGTTCTTGCTTGCCTTTGCGCCCTGTAATCAGATTCGGGTGCAGGAGGTCTTGCAAATTGACCAAGCCGCTCTGACCCGCCATTTTAAGATTTTAGAAGAAAAGGGTTATGTGACTCGAGTCCGTAATCCACAAAATCAGCGGGAGGTTGTGGTGGATTTGACCGACTTTGCAAAAGACCAGCTCGTCACCTCCCCTCCGCCTCATCATGCGGATGTGAAAGCGCAAATGGAAAACATTTTATCAAGTGAAGAACGTGAAACCTTAGAAGCTTTGCTTGATAAGTTGGTAGATGGGTTAGAAACGATTGCCATTGACGAGAATTAGAACCTGTATTCATAAGCCCTGAATAGAGTGGCTGAGCTGAGAGTACAGATTCTTGGAAAGAAGGAGATTTTATGTCACTTATTACTACTATTTTAGCTACTATTGTTGCTCTTGAGCATCTGTATATTTTTTATTTGGAGAGCATTGCAACACAATCAGATAAGACTAGCCAGACTTTTAGCATGAGCAAGGAAGAGTTGTCTCGTCCTTCGGTCGATACCCTCTTTAAAAATCAAGGAATTTACAACGGTCTGCTCGCTATTTTTCTCTTGTACGGAATTTTTATCTCACACAATTTGGAAATCGTAACGATTTTTGTTTTGTATGTTATCGGAGCAGCAGTGTATGGCGCAGCTACATCAAATAAGGCTATTCTCTTGAAACAAGGTGCTCCAGCCATTTTAGCGTTGTTGAGTATTTTAGTATTGAAGTAAACGTAAGGGAACCTTCGTTTTTTCTTATCTATTGGATAACGAGCCTTTCCATTGAATACAGTGCTAGGCAGACGTGTTTATAACGTAATAAAGAAGAGCAAGTGACTACAGCTCTTCTTTATTCTTAATTGGGACCATTTTTATGAATTCATAGTGATGGTGGTTTAGTTATGCTAAGATGTTGGTAACCAGGATAGGTTGAAAACAATCTGTTTGGTAGCAAGGAGTTCTTTGTGTGAAAAGTTGGTCACGGGTTTGTCATCAAGGGTGATGCTGTTGACAAAGTTGAAATGAGAGTAATTGTTATGGCTGGTGATGGTAAGCCACGTGTCACTCGTAGGAAGGTAGATTTTGACTTGTGGAAAGAGTGGCACACCGCAGACATATTCGTCCTTTCCAGGGCAGAGGGGGTAGAATCCGAGACAGCTGAAAATGTACCAGGCTGACATGCTACCGTTGTCTTCGTCACCGGGATAGGCCTCAAAGCCTGGTTGAAAGCTTTCCTTGCGAATGCCTTTGATGAGTAAGCTAGTATATTCGGGGCGGAGACTCTTCTGGAATAGATACGGAATATGGAAACTAGGCTGGTTGGAAATAGCCAGCTGGCCGAAGTTTTGGGTCGACATTTCACTCATTTCGTGAATTTCATAACCATAGCCTGTAACCTCAAAGAGGGGTTGACTGTTGCAAAGTTCAACGAGGTAGTTTGTAAGGGATTTGCTGCCGCCCATAATCTGTTTGACTCCATCTACATCGTGGAGGATGCCGAGAGTTGCTTGAATGCTAGAGCATTCTGCATAATCTTGTCCCCAACTATAGGGAGAAAAGTTTGGGCGCCAGTTGCCCTTTTCATCTTTTGCTCTTAGATAGCCCGTTTCAGAATCAAAGAGCAGTTGATAGTTCTGGGATTGTTTTTTGTATTCTCTAGCGGTGTTCATGTGTCCGAGTGCTTCAGCGACACTTGCAATGCAAAAGTCGCTGTAGGTGTAGTCAATAGTGTGGCTAACACTTTCGTGAAATTGTGTATAAGGAAGATAACCTAGTTGTTTGTAAATATCAGCTCCGTGCCGCCCAAAGATACCATTCGGGTCTGTCTTTTCAGCGGTATCTAACATGGCTGTAAAAAGCTGTTCATGGAGGTGAGGGGCGATGTCTTTGCTACAGGCATCTGCGATAACCCCATCAATTAGGGTACCAGGCATCATACCGCGTTCGTCAGGGGCTAGCCATTTTGGCAGAAATCCTGTTTCTTGGTAGAAATGTAGAAATCCCTCTAAGAAAGCCGCATATTGTTCAGGTGCGACAAGGGAAAAGAGAGGAAAAGAAGTGCGGAAGGTGTCCCAAAAGCCATTGTTGGTAAAGAATTTTCCGGGGCGGACTTGGTTGGAGGTAAGGTCGAGGTGGATTTCTTGTCCTTCGGGGGTTTGTTCATAGAAAGTCTGAGGAAAAAGAAAGGTCCGGTAGAGGGCATGGTGAAACATGCGAGTATCGGAGTTACCACTATCAGTAATATCAAAACGGTGTAGGTAATGGAGCCAGCTTTCCTTAGCCTTGCTTTTACAGTCTTTAAAATCAAAGTCTGGTGTATTAAATAGGGCCTGTTCATGGGAGATATAAGAAGTCCCAAGTTGAATTTCGAGATTTGGTGTAGCAAATTCAAGCACAGTATCGAGCTCTAGCTGTCTGACCTCTGTTACTGGTCTGTCAAACCGCAGATGGACATAGAGGGTAATCGGTTTTCGGGTTGTTTCAGTTACATCCTTCACGCAACCTCGGATGGAATACTCGTCAATCTGCTCAAATGAGCATCCTTTTTCACTATGGAGGAAAAGAGAAAGATCTTGCTGTGTGAGACTGTTTAGTTTGAAGCAGGCGCCATAGGTTGTAGGCGCAAGCTCCGTTTGAATCTGGTAGCGCTCGGAGTGAATCACCAAGTGATGTGGATTAAAGGTGGCTTCATTGGGACGATAGCTACTTTGCCGATGAAAGAGGCTAGCTTGTGTCATCTTTCCTGTAACAGGAGTTAGTAACAGCCAGGCGTAATCTCCAATCCAAGGACTTGCTTGGTGAGTCAGCCGTATGCCTTGAAAAATCGGAACGGTCGGATTGAAGAACCAGGAACCTTGAGTATCGGTCGTTTGGGGAACAAAATAATTCATGCCAAATGGAAGTCCCGTGTAGGGAAGGGTGTTGCCATTTGAGTAAGCGTGGCAGTTGTTAGAACCGTAGCGGGTATCAATTTGTTCGAGTATACTTTTCATGTCATGTTCTCCGTGAAAGTGTTTTCTAAACTCATTATATCACGATTCTTTTCCCTAGGAACAAGTGGAAAAGATATTATCGAAAGGTCTATAGTTTGTGTAGGATTTTTATCGTGCTTTGTTTTATACTAGAAACTGAGAAATAGTCTAAACAAAGGAGACAATATGTATTCAAAAAAACTAGTAAATAAATGGTTGCAAGCAATCGCAGAACGGGCAAAAAATCATCCTGAATGGGTGCAGGTATTTGAACGATGCTATACAGATACGCTGGACAATACAGTTAAAATAGTAGATGATGGCACAGCTTTTGTCTTGACTGGAGACATACCTGCCATGTGGTTGCGTGATTCAACCGCTCAAGTGAAGCCTTATTTGTTTTTAGCAAAAGAAGATGAACAATTACGCAAGACCATTCTAGGAGTATTGAGACGCCAGCTTCGTTTTATCTTGCACGATCCATATGCAAATGCTTTTAACATGGAGGATAATTGGAAAGGGCACCATGAGACGGATCGGACAGATTTGACGGGATGGATTTGGGAGAGAAAGTATGAAGTGGACTCGCTTTGTTATCCCTTGCAGCTAGCCTATCTCTTGTGGAAAGTAACGGGAGAAACCAGCCAATTCGATGAGGAATTCATCTCAGCAACAAAAGCAATCATTCATCTTTGGCAGGTAGAACAAGATCATAGTCAATCATCCTACTCATTTGTTCGTGAAGGAGAGCGTCTGGAAGATACGTTGGTAAATGATGGGACTGGACCAGCCTTTGGTCTGACAGGTATGACCTGGTCTGGATTTCGTCCGAGTGATGATGCCTGCGAGTATAGCTACCTTGTTCCGTCCAATATGTTTGCGGTAGTTGTCTTGGGGTATGTCGTGGAAATTTTTGAACAGCTCAACTTGTCTGATAGTGAAGATATCGTATCTCAGGCTAGAGTCTTGCAAGGTGAAATCAAAGAGGGGATTGAAACCTATGGCAAAACTCAAAATCAGGCAGGAGAAACCATTTATGCCTTTGAAGTAGATGGTTTAGGCAATGCCAGTATCATGGATGATCCAAATGTACCAAGCCTTCTTGCTGCGCCTTATCTAGGCTACTGTGATTTGGATGACGAGGTGTATCAGGCGACACGCCGTACAATTTTAAGTAAGGAAAATCCTTATTATTATGAGGGGGAGTATGCCAAAGGCTTGGGAAGTTCTCATACCTTTTACCGTTATATTTGGCCAATTGCGCTCTGTATTGAGGGCTTGACCACCAAGGATCAGGCTGAAAAAGAGCGAATTTTAGATTTACTGATAGCTTGTGACGGTGGAACAGGTGTTATGCATGAGAGTTTCCATGTTGATGATCCAACTAAATTCTCCCGCGAGTGGTTCTCATGGGCCAATATGATGTTTTGTGAATTAGTACTGGATTACTATGGTATGCGAGTGGAGGTCTAAAGTGGAGAATAGTGTAGTTCATATTATCTCTCATAGTCACTGGGACCGCGAATGGTACCAGTCCTTTGAGGGGCACCGGATGCAGCTGATTGAGCTCTTTGATGATTTATTTGACTTGTTTGAAAATGATCCGGAATTTAAGAGTTTTCATCTGGACGGTCAGACCATTGTTTTAGACGATTATTTGGCTATTCGTCCTGAAAATCGCGAGAAATTGCAGTCTTATATCGATCAAGGGAAATTAAAAATCGGACCATTTTATATCCTGCAAGATGATTACCTCATTAGTAGTGAGTCCAATGTTCGCAACAGCTTAATCGGTCATCAAGAATGTCAAAAATGGGGTCAGTCAACGGCAGTTGGCTATTTTCCAGATACCTTTGGAAATATGGGACAGGCACCACAATTACTCAAGCAAACAGGACTCGATGTAGCAGCCTTTGGTCGTGGCGTTAAGCCAATTGGCTTTGATAATCAGGTTCTATCCGATCAGCAATTCACCTCGCAATTCTCGGAAATGGTCTGGCAGGGAGCGGACGGTAGTGAGGTTCTAGGAATCTTATTTGCTAACTGGTACAGTAATGGAAATGAGATTCCTGTTGATAAGACAGAAGCAGCAGTCTTTTGGGAGAAAAAACTGGCAGATGTTAAGCGCTATGCAGCAACTAATCAATGGTTGATGATGAATGGCTGCGATCATCAGCCTGTTCAAAAGAATTTGAGCGAGGCCATTCGAGTCGCAAATGAATTGTATCCTGACATTACCTTTGTCCACAGTAGTTTTGATGACTATATAGCAGCAGTCAGGGAACATCTGCCCGCTAACTTGTCTCAGGTAACAGGTGAATTGACTAGTCAGGAGACAGATGGGTGGTATACCTTGGCGAATACCGCTTCTGCTCGAATTTATCTCAAACAGGCCTATGTCGAAACCAGCAATCTCTTAGAGCAGGTGGTCGAGCCGCTTCTTGTCTTGACGGAGGGAGAATCTTACCAAGACCAGCTGACCTACGCTTGGAAAACCTTGCT
Organism: Streptococcus respiraculi; assembly: GCF_003595525.1. Lineage (NCBI taxonomy): Bacteria > Bacillati > Bacillota > Bacilli > Lactobacillales > Streptococcaceae > Streptococcus > Streptococcus respiraculi. Next base: position 323,327 of record NZ_CP022680.1, read on the forward strand.
TCAAAATGCTCCGCATGATAGTATTTGTGGCTGTAGTGTGGATGAAGTCCATCGTGAAATGGAAGTGCGTTTTGAAAAGGCAAAAGCAGTAGCAGCATTTGTCAAGACCAATGCCCTGAACGTTTGGAAAGACCAGCTAAATACCGAACGGGCAAGTGGAGACTATCTATTTACGGTAGTGAATACTGGCTTACACCGTAAACGAGATCAGGCGAGTGTCGTGCTAGAAGTAGCCACATGTGATTTTAAAGAAGCCCCACCTACGATTGCTTTTCAACGGATGTCAGAACTAGAACTTCCTACTTTTTGTATCGAAGATTTAGAAGGGAATCGGATTCCTGCTGTCATTGAAGATTTAGGAGCGCATTTCAACTATCAATTGCCAAAAGATGCTTTTCGTAAGGCTTATATTGCACGTCAAGTCAAGGTAACAGTTCCTGTTGATTTAAAAGCTGTTTCCTGGCAGACATTCCAGCTTGTAGTCGCTGAGCCAGTGGCAGAAAAGGGGCTCTACCAAGATGGGCAGATTGAGACAGACTATCTTAAACTTTCTGTGGGAAAAAATAGTTTGACCCTTCATGATAAGCAGACAGGCCAGATTTATTCAGATTTTCTCCAGTTTGAAGATCGAGGTGATGTTGGGAATGAATACCTCTATTTCCAACCGATTAATACCGAACCAATCTATGCTGATTTGATTAGAGTGGAAGTGCTTGAAAATACTAGCCAAGTAGCTCGTCTGTGTTTGGTTCATTCCTTGACAATTCCCGTTAGTGCAGATGAACGGTTAGAACGGGAACAAGAAGGCCTGGTTGAATACATGAAACGAAGCTCAGGTCGTTCGCAGGAAATGATAGAAATAGAGCTTACGACAGAAGTGACAGTCTTTGCTTCAGACCCGCAAATTCGCTTTAAAACACATTTTACCAATACGGCAAAAGATCACCGGATCCGCGTGCTCTTTCAGACACACCATAAGGGCTCGAGACATGTGGCGGAGAGTATTTTCGAAGTGGTTGAGCGGCCAAATCAGCCGTCAGCTTCATGGGAAAATCCTGAAAATACCCAACGGCAACAGGCTTTTGTCAGCTTGATAGATGACGAAAAAGGCGTAACAGTTGCCAATAAAGGATTATATGAATATGAAGTGTTAAATGACAAAACACTTGCCCTTACAATTCTGCGTGCAGTGGGTGAGTTGGGCGACTGGGGCTATTTCCCAACACCAGATGCAGAGTGTTTACGAACATTTGAAGTGGAATATGCACTTGAATGCCACCGTCCAGAAGAGCGTTTTGCAGCCTATAGACGAGCCAAAGCTTTTCAGACACCTCTGACGGTAGTTCAAGTTCCTGTCCAAACTGGAACAATTGCCCCAGCAGGTCATGCTCTGGAACATCCAGCCTTGGCAGAAGACAGGATTTGTCCAACAGCCTTGAAATATGAAACAGCAGGCACCCAAGCACTTCTTCGCTACTATAACATGAGTCAGGAGCCGATATTCTTAGTGGAAAATGCCCAGTATGTCAATCTGCTAGAAGAAGTTTACCAAGTAGAAGGCGATTGGATAAAAGCGCAAGAAATTCGCACGGAAGTCCTGCGACAAGGAGAATAATATGGTAATAGCGTGTATTGATATTGGTGGGACCAGCGTTAAATTTGCCAAGATGACGAAGGAAGGAGCGGTGCTTGAAAAAGAAACCTGCCCGACACCTGAAAACTTGGAAGACCTGCTTGCCTTTTTGCAGAGCTGTCTGTCAAAAGCACCCTATGAGGGGATTGCTTTTAGCGTGCCAGGGGCTGTCAATCGAGAAACAGGTATCATCGAAGGCATTAGTGCGATTCCCTATATTCATGGCTTCTCTTGGTATGACAAACTGGCAATCTATGGGATACCTGTGACTTTGGAAAATGATGCCAATTGCGTTGGTCTCAGTGAGCTCCTGTCCCATCCTCACCTGCAAAATCTTGCTTGTGTAGTCATTGGGACGGGCATTGGTGGTGCCATTATCATAAATGGCAAGTTGCATCGAGGACGGCACAATTTAGGGGGTGAATTTGGCTATATGACCTTGCGAAAGCCAGACCAGCACCTCCATAATTGGTCGACACTTGCTTCTACAGGGAAATTGGTGCGTACCGTACGTGAAAAAACGGGAGATGACACCTATGATGGTCGTAGGATTTTCCAAGAGGCTGACCAGGGCAATCTGATATGTCGTGATAGCATTGAACAGATGTATCATTACTTGGCCTTGGGGATTCTAAATATCCAGTACAGCCTTGACCCAGACATTATAAGCATTGGTGGCAGTATCAGCCAGAATGACATTTTTATCGCAGGCTTACAGAAGAAAATCGAAAAATTGGTTCATCAGTATCCCGAATACAGTATTGTTCCAAGTATTGCTGCTTGTCATTATCAAGAAGATGCGAATCTATACGGAGCCTTGGTGAATTGGCTTCAGGAGGAAAAACAATGGTAGTTGTGAGAGGTTTGTCAAAACAGCAGGAAAAAGCTGTTCAACAAGTTCAAAAACGTTTGAAGTTAGAGGATTGTCAAATAGATAGTACACAAAGTGCAACACATTCCCTTGTCCTTGAGGGGGAAAATGGCCATTATCGTCTCAGTTATGACCAGCCTTTTCGTCTTTATCGTGGGCTTAGTCTCCTAAAAGCAGCTTTGGAACGGGGAGACAAGGTTGCTATTACAGAAGATGCAGGCTATGAACGCTTGGCTTACATGGCAGACTGCTCCCGTAATGCGGTACTAACGGTTGAAGCCTGCAAAGAGATGATTGAACTTCTTGCTCTCATGGGCTACTCCACCTTTGAGCTTTACATGGAAGATACCTATGAAATTAAGGGACAACCTTATTTTGGTTATTTTAGAGGTCGCTATACGGTTGAGGAATTAAAGGAAATCGAGGACTATGCAGCTCTTTTTGATATGGAGTTTGTCCCTTGTATCCAAACCCTTGCCCATCTCAGTGCATTTGTCAAATGGCAGGTCAAAGAAGTTCAGGAACTACGGGATGTAGATGATATTTTGCTAGCTGGTGAAGATAAGGTTTACCAACTAATTGAGCAGATGTTTACGAGCTTGTCGGCTCTCAAAACGCGGAGAATCAATATTGGCATGGATGAAGCCTATCTAGTCGGACTTGGTCGCTATTATGATAAACATGGCGCACGAGAGCGTAGTCTTATTATGTGTGAGCACTTGGATCGGGTTTTGACCGTAGCGGAGAAATACGGTTTTACATGCCAGATGTGGAGTGACATGTTTTTCAAATTGATGTCTGCAACAGCCAATTATGAAGGTGAATTACAGATTCAACCTGAGACGCAAGCATATCTCGAACGCTTAAAAGATCGTGTAACCTTGGTGTACTGGGATTATTACCAAGACGCCAGTGAGAAATATGAGCGTAATTTTGAACGACATTTAAGTGTCAGCTCTAATCTTGCCTTTGCAGGTGGAGCATGGAAATGGATTGGGTTTACACCGCATAATCACTTCAGTCAGCTGATTGCAAAGGAAGCACATCAAGCTTGTCAGCGCTATCAGATTAAGGAAGTGATTGTGACTGGATGGGGAGATAATGGTGGAGAAACGGCTCAGTTTTCTATACTTCCTGCCTTGCAAACTTGGGCTGAATGGACCTACCGTAATGATTTGGAGAAAATCGCCGAACATTTTGTCGTCAATACAGGTGTGGATTTTGAGGATTTTATGCAGATTGATTTGGCAAATTTGCTACCGCATATACCTGAACATCTCAGTGGTATCAATCCAAACCGCTATGTCTTCTATCAGGATATTCTCTGTCCCTTGTTGGATCAGCATATTGTGGTAGAAGATGCCCAGCATTTCTTGCAGTCCGCAAGGCTACTGGATTCCATTGCTCAAACCGTAGGGAATTTTGCATATCTATTTGAAACACAAGCCTTACTCAATCAGATTCTCGCAGTTAAGGCTTGTCTGCCTAAGGATATTCGTAAAGCCTATAAGCAAGAGGATAAGGAGAAATTGTTAATCTATGCTGAAGCAGATTTGGTTCAGCTAGAAGCAGATTTGGAGCGCTTTATCGCTTGTTTCAGTCGTCAGTGGTTACGGGAAAATAAGGTATTTGGCTTAGATACGGTAGACATTCGCTTGGGAGGCTTGTTGCAACGTGTGCGCCGTGCCAAAGAACGCTTGACCCTTTATGCTAAGGGAGAATTGACCAACCTACCAGAATTGGAAGAAGAACTTTTGCCGTTCAATGACTTCTATACAGGTAAGAGTCAGTCAGCGACCACTGCAAATCAATGGCATTTTATCGCTACAGCGTCGACGATTTATACGACATAAGAAAGAGACCAAATGGTCTCTTTCTGCCATTTTTAGCGATTCATATTCTTCTGAGAAAACGAGTTTCGTATTGCAGTTGGGCTGTTGGAGGAGAGGGCTTGTGATAAGAGTTGGTTCTAGTGAAAAATCAGATAGAAACTCTAAGAAAATTCATCCTCTTTTTTAGAGTAAAGCAGACACATCTATTTATTTTCTACAAGATTTGAAAAATTTGTAGAATTTTTTCTATAAATAGTAGTTAATACTTTGAAGAAAAAGGAGGTATACTAGTTATGTAAACGTTAACAAAGGAGGGCTTCGGATGAAAAAACTAGGAAGAACGCTGAAAGAAAACTGGATATTTCTATTGATGGTTTTTCCAGGAGTCGTCTGGTTAATACTGTTTTTCTATATACCAGTAGTTGGAAATGTTGTCGCTTTTAAGAATTATCGCTTGAGTGGCGAAGGGTTTATTCATAGTTTACAGACGAGTGAATGGGTCGGATTAGATAACTTTAAATTTTTATTTAGTTCGAGCGATGCCTATATTATTACGCGAAATACCATTCTTTATAATGCTGGTTTCATTATTTTAGGACTGATTGCAGCTGTATCACTTGCGATTATCTTTAGTGAATTACGTTCTAAGCGCTTGGTAAAAATATATCAGACCACAATGCTCTTTCCTTACTTTTTATCATGGATTATCATTTCTTTTTTTGTCTATGCTTTTTTGAGCCCAGACAGAGGACTGCTCAATCATGTATTAACAAGTATAGGGATGGAAGGAAAAAGTTGGTATAATGTAGCAGCGTTTTGGCCACCTTTTCTTCTCTTCATTGGTATTTGGAAGGGCTTGGGCTACAACAGCATTATTTATTATGCGACCATTATGGGAATTGATCCGACCTATTATGAGGCCGCTACGGTGGATGGCGCTACGAAGTGGCAACGAATTCGCCATGTTACGATTCCCCAATTGACCCCACTCATCATTATTTTAACGATTTTAGCTGTGGGAAATATCTTCCGCGCCGATTTTGGGCTTTTCTTCCAGATTCCGCGTGACTCGGGTACTATTTATAATGTTACAAATGTTTTAGATACTTACGTCTATCGAGGACTTGCGACGACTGGTGATATTAGTATGGCAGCGGCGGCCGGTTTGTATCAATCGGTGATTGGCTTGATTTTAGTGTTAACGACTAACTTCATTGTCCGTCGTATCGATAAAGAATCTGCTTTATTCTAGAAAGGAGCACTATGAAATCAAAAATTTCTAAAGAAAAAATTGACAAAGTTGGCATCCATTCTTTCAGTAAGAAAGCAGATCTTTTCTTCAATATCCTTGTTGCCCTCTTTGCCCTATCATGTGTATTGCCGTTCTTCTTTGTGATTATCATTTCTGTGACGGACGAAACACGGTTAGTGATTGATGGCTTCCAATTTTGGCCATCCCAATTTAGTTTTGCAGGTTATGAATTCTTGCTTCAATTGAAGGACAAGCTATTTCAATCTCTTTTTATTACGATGTTTGTCACGGTTGTAGGGACGACTTTAAATGTTTTTTTCACAACGACGTATGCCTACGCTATTTCTCGGAGAACCTTTAAATTCAGACGTTTTTTCACCCTCTTTGCCATGCTGAGTATGCTCTTTAGTGCGGGGATTGTGCCGAGCTATATTGTTATGACGAGCTTACTTGGTCTAGGTGATACTGTTTTAGCATTAATTTTACCGATGTTACTCAGTCCATTTAATATCATGGTTATGAGAACATTTATTAAAAAGACAATCTCTGAATCGATTATTGAATCTGCTCGTATTGACGGCGCGAGTGAAGCGAGAATTTTTTTCCAGATTTGCTTACCTCTCGTATTACCTGGGATTGCAACAATTAGCTTGTTCACTGCCTTGGCTTTCTGGAATGATTGGTTCAACGCACTTCTTTACATTAAGAGTGACAATTTAGTGCCTCTCCAATATTTACTGATGAAAATTCAGGCAAATATGGAATACCTCTCAAAGAATGCTGGGCTAGGAACTCAATTTGCTGCACTAAACAGCAGTTTACCAAAAGAGTCTGCTCGAATGGCGATGGTGGTAGTCGCAACTTTGCCGATTGCCTGCATTTATCCATTCTTCCAACGTTACTTTGTCAAAGGACTGACGATAGGAGGTGTCAAAGAGTAAATATATGTCTTCTGTAAGAAGAGAAATACCTGAAGCAAGTGCTTCGTAACTGATTTTTGGAATAAATAAAAAAGGAGAAAAAGAATGAAGAAATGGCAAAAATATGCTGTTTTATCAGCAGGTGTAGTAGCTGCGGCTAGTTTAGCAGCTTGTGGTAGTTTAAAAGGGGACAATAGCAAGCAAGCGACGTCAGATGATGGCAAGACAGTTATCAAGATGTATCAAATTGGTGATAAACCAGAAAATCTAGATCAATTACTAGAAAATGCCAATAAAATTATCAGTGAAAAGACAGGCGCAAAACTAGATATTCAATATATTGGTTGGGGTGAATATGCTGATAAGATGAATGTGATGGTGCAATCTGGTGAAAACTTTGACATCGCCTTTGCCCAAAACTATGTTATTAATGCGCAAAAAGGTGGTTATGCTGACTTAACTGAACTCTATCAAAAAGAAGGAAAAGCCCTTTACGATTCACTTGATCCAGCTTACATTAAAGGAAATATGGTCAATGGAAAGATTTATGCTGTACCAGTCAGCGCCAATGTGACTTCTGCTCAACATCTAGCCTTTAATGGTCCAATGGTTGAAAAATATGGTATTGATGTCAGTGGTATCAATAGCTATGAAGGACTTGAGCCCGCTTTGAAAGTGATAAAAGAAAAAAATCCTGAGACAACACCATTTGCTATCGGTAAGAACTATGTACCATCAGAAGATTTTGACTACCCAATGTCTAATGAATTGCCGTTTGTTATTGACCTGAAAGGGGACACAACAAAGGTTGTCAACCGCTATGAGGTGGATCGATTTAAAGAACATTTGAAAACTTTGCATAAATACTACAAGGCAGGTTATATTCCACAAGACGCGGCTACAAGCGACACTTCTTATGAATTAGGGACAGACACTTGGTTTGCACGTGAAGAAACAGCAGGACCAGCAGACTATGGTGACAGTCTCTTGACACGTGTTTCGAATCGTAAAATCATCATCAATCCATTGACACAGTTCATTAAGAAAAACCAGACTACTCAAGTTGCGAACTTTATTATTTCTAATACATCCAAAAATAAAGAAAAAGCAATGGAAATCTTGACTTTGTTAAATACTGACAAGGAATTGTTGAACGGTCTTGTATATGGTCCAGAAGGTGAAAACTGGGAAAAAGTTGAGGGAACTGACCGTGTGAAAGTCCTTGAAGGCTATAATGGAAATACCCACATGTCTGGTTGGAATACTGGTAACAACTGGAATCTCTATATCAACGAAAACGTAACAGATGAGCAAATTGCAGAGTCTAAGAAAATTTTGGAAGAAGCAACAGAATCTCCTGCTCTTGGCTTTAACTTTAATACAGAGCCAGTTAAATCTGAATTAACGGCTGTAACAAACACAATGAAACAATATGCAGCAGCTATCAATACAGGTACAGTAGACCCTGATGTTGAAATTCCAAAACTCATGGAAAAACTTAAATCAGAAGGTGCTTATGAAAAAGTACTGAAAGAGTTGCAAAAACAATATGACGAGTTCTTGAGTGCTAAAAAATAAGCTGATAAAGAGAGGAGGCTGAGACAAAAGTGTCCCAGTCTCGCTTTCTTGATTCGAGGCTCAGGTATTAATCGCCACTCTCTTGACTATTGATATACGTCAAACTGTTCAAACGATAAAAGAAACAAGCCTGGACATTTTTGGCCCAGGCTCTTTTCAAATCAAGCTAATCACTATATGGTATAATAGACCTATAAAAGGAGGATAGTATGGGACGATTGATTGAATTTATTTTTCAGAGAGTTTACCTTGCTCTACTCGTTTCGGGGATCTTTTTTCTGTTAACCATTTGTGGTGGGATAGTGTTTGGAATCGCTCCTGCAGGGGCAACAGTGATGTCCTTGTTTGCAGAACATGGTTATGATTACCGTGGCTACAATTGGTCTGTAGCTTGGTCTTTGTTTAAAGGAAATATCAGAGGAAGTAATCTGGTTTTTTATTCTCTGGCTTTCGTAGAGTCGGTCTTGTTGTATGGGCTTTATCTGACAGTACAGCTTCCTCCATCTCTACTGACTGTAATAGTGACCTTTGTTCAAGCCCTGTTAGCCCTTTTTGTTTGTTTGGCTTATTCGATTTATTTAAAATTGCAAGTTTATTTTGAAATGTCTTATCTGGTGAGTCTGAAACTCTCTTTTGTAGGATTGTTTATTAGTGTTGCTGCGCTTATAAAATTGTTAGTAGGGACGATTCTGTTAGTTTGGTTGAGTCTGCGCTTCCCAGCAGTTGGCTTTTTCTTATTGATAGGAATCTGGCATTTTTATATAAGTGATGTACTTGAGCCCATTTATGAAGGTTTACAAGCGAAAATGAGATAGGATACAGAATGAAACAATTTTGGTTAAATTCGCTTCTTAGAATTTATGCATCTACCATGATTGTCATCATGGCGTTGACAGCTTGTCTTTTAGCCTATTCGAACTGGCATTTAAAAGATCAAGAAGCGCAAAGGGTGTTGCGGCATGTGTCTGATCGTATGGTAGATGAGGTAGAGTATCAGTACCGTCGCTCTAGTCAAGTGACTGAATCTCTGACACAAAATGCTATTCAGCTAGAAGGCTTGTATAAATATTTTTCCCTCAGTCCATCAGAATATGCTTCGTGGCTATTAAATACAAATGCTCCTCGGGGAGTTGACCCATCTATTCATCGGAACATCCGAATGTTGTATATGCAAAATGAGTCCATCGAGGGTATTGCGATAGCCTTAAATGATTATAAGACAGTATTTGTATCCAATCGTGAGGCAAGAAATGGTAAGCAGATTGAGGCAGAAGATTTTAAGCCAGATTCGCAGGCTTTTCCGGTGTTAATGTATGACAAGGTGTCCGATCAAGTAATTGGGACGGCTTATGTGACAGTCAATGAGGAAGTGTTTCGGAAGTTGGTAGAAAATGCGGCAGTTCCATTGGTTGTTCGCATTGTCTCTCCCTATAAGCAGGAGATGATGATTCTAGCAGATCAGCAATCCATAGAAGTCACGCAATGGCTCAGAAGAGAGACTGCCCATGATTATGTTGTGGGTATTGCTCTTCCAAAAGACTATCTCTTACGCTTGAATTTCCTACAGACACTGGGTATTGTAGGGACAAGTCTTGTCTTATCGGCAATTCTATACTTTTTGTTGAAGCGCGTCTTTAAGAATTACCAAGAGCAGGTCAGTGATATTGTTGATACCATGCAAGTGATTTCATACGGAGATTCTGACAAGCGGATTGATGTGAAAACCAAGGAGCGCGAATTACTGCTGATTGCAGATAATACAAACCAAATGCTTGATAATCTAAATCAGAATTTGCATGATATTTACCAATTGCAGTTGAGCCAGAAAGATGCGACCCTGCGGGCCTTACAAGCGCAAATCAATCCACATTTCATGTACAATACCTTAGAATTTATCCGCATGTATGCGGTGGTCCATGATCAGGATGAGCTAGCAGATATTATCTATGAATTTAGCAGTCTTTTGCGTAATAATATTTCAGATGAAAAAACAACGACCTTAGAACAAGAATTGGAATTTTGTCGAAAATATAGCTATATCTGTATGATGCGCTATCCAAAATCAGTCGCCTACGATTACAAGATTGATCCAGCTCTAACATCTTTTCGTATTCCGAAATTTAGTATTCAGCCCCTGGTTGAAAATTATTTTGCTCATGGTATTGAGCACCATCGTCACAATAATGCTATTAGCGTTAAGGCAGTGCAACGGGAACACGGGATTGAAATTCTAATTCGTGACAATGGAAAAGGGATGACAGAAGAAGTCACAGAGCGCCTTCAAAGAGTTTTGCAACAACGTAGGTTCACTCATACTGATCAAGAACAGCGTTCTATTGGTATTGTCAATGTACATGAGCGTTTTGTCCTATTTTTCGGAGATCGGTACGAGATACAACTAACTTCTGAAGAGGGACGTGGTGTGACTTACCGCATTTTCATCGCTCAGGAGGACTAGTATAACCTTATTCGATATGTTATAGTTGGTCAGTCTTGATTTATTAGAAGACTTGACAAGAGAGTTAACGAGGTGAGCAAATCGAAACGGAAGGACGATAGATTAGAAGATTAGAAAGAGGAAAGCATGTATAAAGTATTACTGGTTGATGATGAATACATGGTCATTGCGGGATTGAAGAAATTAATTCCTTTTCAGCAGTATGATATGGAAGTTGTCTATGGGGCGAGTAGCGCCCAAGAGGCCCTGTCCTATATTGAGAAGCAGCCGGTGGATGTCGTTATTACAGATGTCAATATGCCAGGAGTGAATGGGCTTGAAATGGTACGTCAGATGAGGGAGCGCTTACCACATGCTGCTTATATCGTTTTGTCTGGCTATAAGGAGTTTGAGTACGTGAAGTCAGCTCTTAATTTACAGGTAGTTGACTACCTGGTTAAGCCTGTTGACAAGGTAGAGTTAGGAAATTTGTTAGCCAAGATTGCCCGCCAGTTCGCGAAAAAAAACACTCATCCTCTGTTACGAGTAGATACCACGGAAGAAGAATTTGTGGAGTCCTTGCAGAATCAGTCCTCTGTCCTTCTTGCAGCAGCAAGAACAGAACAGGGAGAGCACGCCGTTCCTTTTACTGTATTGGGACATTCAGTTTTTCTTTTTCTGACAGAGAAGGAGGGCGATGTGGTACTTAGCAGGTCTTTTGAAGCTCCGTATGTGCAATCGTTTCAGGAATTTATCAAAGAATTGGAAATCTATTTTTTCTATGGAAAGATAGCCGACCAGCCAAAGGCTACTGTCTTTCGCTATTATGAGCCTATTTATCGGGTTATCATTCAGGGGAATTTGCAGCAAATTCTAGAAGAGCTCAGTTTATTAGAGGAAATTGTCCTAAAAACAACGCCTCGAGTGTCTACGACTAAGCAGTTATTCATCCAATTTGTCATGGATGTCGTTCATCTTTTTGAACATTTACAGGCAGACGACATGGCACAGATTATTAGAAAATTAGAAAATAGCAGGACCTTTGAAGAACTCTCTCAGTGTATGCACGAAGAGATTACTCATCTCTTTAGCCAGTATCGCTTAAATGATAATGTAGCCAATGCGCTTGAGTTAATCAGTTCTCACTATCGGCAAGATATTTCTTTGAAAGATATTAGTGCTCAACTCTTTATTAATCCTGTTTATCTTGGTCAGTTGATTAAGAAAGAAACCAATTCAACCTTTGCAGAACTCTTGAATAAGCAACGGATTAAGGCTGCTCAACAGCTCCTACTGGCCACTAACAATAGCATCGAAGACATTTGCTACGCCGTAGGGTACAGCAATGTAGGCTATTTCTACAAGGTCTTTCGCAAGTTATGTGGTAAGTCTCCGAAAGCCTATCGCCAACAGATGTAACAGCAGTTTTAGTTTTCTTTAAGAGAAAAATACTATTCTATAGTTATTCTTAAAACATTTCTTTTTCATATATCTCCTGAAACTCTAAGAACCTGTATTCATAAGCTCTTGATTAAAGTTGCTGAGCGGTGAATACAGGTTCTTAGTCATTTGGCTAGGAGTTTTACTTATTGTATTCAATTTATACTCAATTAGACTCAAAGGTAGCATTTTGGGATACTTTCTTAAATCGTGCGGTCGCAAGCAACCTCTCTTGGAGTTTTAATTGCTTATTTTTGAGCCTAAGATCTCAAAAATACTGTGGCTAGCAACTACTTTTTTGTTGCGAGTCATTCCACTAGTTCAAATGTATCGCCTTTGGCTCACTTCGTTCATTCCTTTTTCTTAAAGAGTAGATATTGATAAGATAAAATAGCTATTTTAAATTTTCGTTGAGTATAAATCGTTCAGCTTTTGCAAAAAATAGCGCTAGTTTTTACGGTTTGTTCGGAGAGTTCACGGACAATACTGGGTCAAATCTTGAAAAAATCGCTAAAATCGGCTATAATGAATTGTAAGAGAAACTAGCAGGTGAGAGTCCTGCCGTGCGTGAAGAAAGGAAGCAGAGCTTTCTCTGCTGTAAATAAGTAAAGATATGACATCAGTTGTTGTTGTAGGAACCCAGTGGGGGGACGAAGGTAAAGGAAAAATCACCGATTTCTTGTCTGCCAATGCAGAAGTGATTGCACGCTACCAAGGTGGTGACAATGCAGGTCATACGATTGTCATTGACGGCAAAAAATACAAGTTGCACTTGATTCCATCAGGGATTTTCTTCCCAGAAAAAATCTCTGTGATCGGAAACGGTATGGTGGTCAATCCAAAATCTTTAGTCAAGGAATTGAACTACTTGCATGAAGAGGGCGTGACAACAGATAATCTTCGGATTTCAGACCGTGCCCATGTTATCTTGCCTTATCATATCAAGTTGGACCAATTGCAGGAAGAAGCCAAAGGTGACAATAAAATCGGAACGACCATTAAAGGGATCGGACCTGCCTATATGGATAAGGCTGCGCGTGTGGGAATCCGCATTGCAGACCTATTGGATCGCGAAATTTTCAGAGAGCGCTTGGAGCGTAATCTAGCAGAAAAAAATCGTCTGTTTGAGAAATTGTATGATAGCACAGCGATTGCCTTTGATGAAATCTTTGAAGAATACTACGAATACGGTCAACAGATTAAGAAGTATGTGACAGACACGTCTGTTATTTTAAACGATGCTTTGGACCAAGGCAAACGGGTTCTCTTTGAGGGAGCGCAAGGGGTTATGCTTGATATCGACCAAGGAACCTATCCGTTTGTAACCTCATCAAACCCAGTTGCAGGTGGCGTGACCATTGGTTCAGGTGTTGGCCCAAGCAAGATTGACAAGGTAGTTGGGGTCTGTAAAGCCTACACAAGTCGTGTCGGAGACGGACCGTTTCCAACTGAACTTTTTGACGAAATTGGAGACCGCATTCGTGAAGTTGGACATGAGTATGGGACAACGACAGGTCGTCCGCGCCGTGTTGGCTGGTTTGATTCTGTTGTGATGCGTCATAGTCGCCGCGTATCAGGAATTACTAATCTATCTTTGAACTCAATTGACGTTCTTTCAGGTCTTGAAACGGTAAAAATCTGTGTCGCCTATGACTTAGATGGACAACGCATTGACCATTACCCAGCAAGCCTTGAAGAACTCAAACGCTGCAAACCAATCTACGAAGAATTACCAGGCTGGTCTGAAGATATTACAGGTGTCCGTAGCCTCGAAGACCTACCAGAAAATGCACGCAACTACGTCCGCCGCGTCAGCGAACTCGTCGGCGTCCGCATCTCAACCTTCTCCGTAGGCCCAGGCCGCGAACAAACCAATATCTTGGAAAGCGTATGGGGCTAAAACAACCCTGACGGGTTGTTTTAGGTTGAAGATAGAAATTCGCGGAGGCGAATTTTCTTCTTAACAAGGTGCAGTGCACCTTTTTAGGTTGGAAATAAGGATTTGTGGTAACAAATCCTCCGCTTGATAAGGTCCGGGGGACGTTTTTAGGCTGGAAATAGAAATTCGTGGAAGCGAATTTTCTTCTTAACGAGGTCTGACGGGTTGTTTTAGGTTGGAAATGAGAACTACCGGCAGGTAGTTTTCTTCTTTACAGGCTTACGCCTCGTTTTAGGTTGGAAATAAGGATTTGTGGTAACAAATCCTCCGCTTGATAAGGTCCGGGGGACGTTTTTAGGTTGGAAATAGAAATTCGTAGAAGCGAATTTTCTTCTTAACGAGGTCTGACGGGTTGTTTTAGGTTGGAAATGAGAACTACCGGCAGGTAGTTTTCTTCTTTACAGGCTTACGCCTCGTTTTAGGTTGGAAATAAGGATTTGTGGTAACAAATCCTCCGCTTGATAAGGTCCGGGGGACGTTTTTAGGCTGAAAATAGAAATTCGTGGAAGCGAATTTTCTTCTTAACGAGGTCTGACGGGTTGTTTTAGGTTAGAGATGAGAACTACCGGCAGGTAGTTTTCTTCTTTACAGGCTTACGCCTCGTTTTAAGTTGGAGATAGAAACAGGAACTATCGTAAGTTAGTTTTCCGCTTTTTGAGGCTTATGTCTTGTTTTAAAATGAGAATAATTCTGCATCATTCTTTTGATAATATAAAAAATAGAAGCGCACGTTTGACGGCACTTCTATTTTTCGTTATTCTTCTGTTCGAATGCCATATTGATAAGGCACGCTGATATGCTCTCGTAAGGTGGAGCCTTCGTAGTCTTTATGGAAGAGCCCCCGTTCTTGAAGAATCGGTACGACTTGTTCGACAAAGGCACGCACGCCATCATGAGCTAAATCTGGTACAATGGAAAATCCGTCTGTTGCTCCTGCTTCAAACCATTCTTGCAAGAAGTCAGCTACATCTTTGGCAGTTCCTACAACGACTGGGTGGTAGTTGATGACTCCGTGTGCCAGTGTATCAACTGGGGAATGCCCTTCTTTTAGCACAGCTAAGGCACGTGGAGAACGAGGATCGTGTGGATTGGCCCGAGCGAGCTTCAACCAATTATCAGAAAGAGGTTGATAAGGATCGATACCTTGAAAATTCAAGCCGACCATTGCTCCGAGATAGGACAGACGATGTGCTAACTCTTCCTTATCAAACTCTAATACCCTTCTGCGACGAGCAAGTGCTTCTTCCTTACTGTCTGCAATGGTAAACATAAAGCCTGTAAAGACGTTGATGTCATCTGCAGAACGTCCATGAGCAACGGCACTTTCTCTCAGTATATTTCGGTATTCACGAGATTCTTCAATGGTGAAAGGATTGGCATAGACACCAGAAGCAAATCTTCCTGCTAGCCGAATGCCTTCTGGACTAGGTCCTGCTTGGAAAATGGGTGGCTGCCCCTGTTCAGATGGCGGAATAGGAAGGGGACCCGTAGTCTGAATGTATTCACCTTGATAGTTAAGAGGTTTAATTCTCCCCATATCAGCAAATTGCCCAGATTGTTTATCGTGGATGTAGGCTCCTTTTTCCCAAGAACCCCAAAGTCCTTGAACAGCTTCAATCATCTCGTGAGCTCTGCCATAACGCTCCTGCGTAGATTTTAGATGGGTTCCAAAATTTGCAGCTGTTGCTGGTGTAGAAGTGGTTACCGCATTCCAACCAATTCGTCCATGACTGATTACATCTAGTGCTTTGAGGTGACGGGCAAGGTTATAGGGTTCGTTAAAGGTTGTTGAAAAGGTCCCGACTAGGCCAATATGCTTGGTTGCTCGAGCAACAGAAGTCATGGCAATCAGCGGATCCATGGAATGCATGGGCGTATCATGTGTCAAATTATTGACAAGAGCAGGAGTGTCTGCCATAAAAAGGGCATGGAGTTTGCCTTTTTCTGCCAATTGCGCCATTTCAACATAGAAATCCATATCTGTATAGGCGTCTTCTTTGGCTTCTGGTAGTCGCCATGTCTTAAACTCGCCACCATAGCCAGATACCATTTGCAAGACAATTTTCATTTGTTTTTTCATATTCATTATACTAACTCCTCAATTCCAGACATGAGCTTATCCATAATGACAGCAATAGGCTCAATCGTATCAATCATGGAAATTCCTAGTCCAAAGGAAGCAAATCCCTTGGTCAAATCCCCAAATAACATACCATCGCGCATCCCATTATAGGCACCTTGCACCTCAAAAATTTCTTCCTCACTAGCACCAGCTTGACTCATTTCAAGCAGTTTATTGGGAATGACTCCTGGTAAGGAACGGTAAAATGCTGGTACTGTACGATAGAGTAGGAGATCAGAAGCATTTGCAGCTAAGGCTTGTTCTTTGATGTTTTGTGCGAGGATAGATTCTTCAGACATCATAAAGGCGGTTCCGACAAAGAGCCCTTCGGCTCCTAAAGCAAAGGCTGCTTTTGCAGTTCGTGCATCCGCAATACCACCGGCTGCCATGACTGGAACGCGCCCTTTTGCGGCATCCACAATCATTGGAACAATTGAAAATGTGCCAATTGCCTTTTCAGGTACAGTTCCGCCTTCATCAAAACCAGTCGCAACGATAATATCTGCGCCACCTTGAATGGCTTCTTCTGTATTTTCAACTGTTGGAGTGGCCGCTCGAAAGACAACCTTTATCCCCTTGTCATGGAATCTCTTGGTCCACTCGGCTGAAAATTCTCCAACCATAACAGCAACCTCAACACCTTCTTCTGCCATTAAATCCATCATGGGTTGTGTGAAAATATCCTTCGAAGGATGACCTGGAGCGACATTGAGTCCGAGAGGTTTGTCTGTAATGTGACGGACAATACGAATCTCGCGGCGCATGTTTTCAACAGTTTCTTCCACCGTTGTCGCAGCGATGGTTTGTCCTGCACTAATCCCTAGGACACCGAGACCTCCTGCTGCACTCACTGCGCCAGCGTAGGATCCGTTTGTCAGCCACGCTAAAGGACCTTGAATAATCGGCTTTTCAATGCCTAATATTTCAGTAATACGATTTACCATTTGTCTTCTCACTTTCTTTCTGTTATAGTCTATATAGTACACGTGTCATTTAAAAGAGTCAATTGACAATTTTTGCCAATCTGTCACTTAACAGACACAAAAGAAAGGACTGTCCTATTGAAACAAGATTTACGGTTCCAAAAAACGGAATTAGCGCTCCAAAAAGCCTTTTTAGAGTTACTCCAAACGAAAGACATCGCGAAAATCTCTGTGAAAGAAATCTGCACAGTCGCTCAAGTATCGCGTAATGCCTTTTATCAACATTATGAAACCAAAGAGCATCTTTATGATAATATGCTAAAAGAGATTTTGCGATCGATTGAGGAGGCTTGTAAACCGCTTGCCAAAGATTTAGCTAACATTTCGACAGTTGAACGTCGCTTGTTCTTGGATAATATTCTTCGGGCAGTTGAAGATCATCGCTTTGTCATCTATCAATTGTTGACCAGTCAGCCAGCTATTTTTTCTGCCGCCTTTCAAGAAATGCTCCTTTCTGCAAATCTGCAAGGCAGTAAAGAAGTTATTGCTCCGCCTCACACCTCCTATATCCATGTATTCTCGGGAGGAGTGGCTGCTTTTGTCAGCTATTGGATTTTAGAAACGAGTTTTAGCTTGGAAGAAGCACAAGAAACATTATTCAGTATTTTAGGACAAATGATGGTTGTTTCAGATTAAATGGCTATCACCCAAGTAGGACAATGTTGCTCACTAACTTCAAAAATCGAGGAAGTATTTCAGTTTTATTTAAGTTTTATGTACTATACTAGGATTATCAAATAAAGACCTCCTCCTTATTTGATAACTTTCCAAATTTTTCATAATATCTCCTAAAGAAGTCGCCAAGTGGTGGCTTCTTGCACTGTAGTCTAAACTTTCCTTTTGGAGAATCTTTTGGTATAATGAGGTATATTTGAAAAGGAGTGATACTATGGGTCCATTTTTATTTCCATTGTTGATGCTGGCGATGCTAGGTTTTATGATGTTTTCTCAGCGTAAGCAGCAAAAGAACCGTATGGAGACTCTCAACCAAATTAAAAAAGGGGATGAGATTATCACTATTGGCGGCTTGTACGGGATTGTCGATGAAATCAGTGAACAAAAAGTCGTGTTGGATGTCGATGGGGTTTACTTGACATTTGAACGATCTGCCATTCGTGGTCGCGTTAGTCAGGCAACTGCAGTTGAAACAACTGCCGAAGAGCCAGTCGTAGAAGAGACAGCTGTGACAGAGGAATAATTAATTTAAAGGCACCTGAGGTGCTTTTTCTTTTTAGACAGGGGAAGTTTGGTGTCTAAACCCTAGCAGTTTCGCATTTTTATTAAAATATGGTATAATAAACTGATTATACTGTGAGGATAAAACATGTTCCGCTTTCCATTTAAGAAAAAAGAAACAATAGAAACCGCAATTCAAGTGCCCAAGCACATTGCCGTGATTATGGACGGGAATGGTCGCTGGGCAAAAAAACGCATGCAGCCACGGATTATGGGCCATAAGGCAGGCATGGATGCACTACAAAACATTACCAAGGCAGCCTCTGATATGGGGGTCAAGGTGCTGACTGTCTATGCTTTTTCAACAGAAAATTGGACCCGACCTGAAAAAGAGGTTAAGTTTATTATGAACTTACCGGTTGAATTTTATGACAAATATGTGCCTGATTTGCATGCCAACAATGTTAAAATTCAGATGATTGGTGAACACTCACGCCTACCAGAAGCAACCAAAAAAGCGATGGAAAATGCCATGGAAAAGACCAAGCACAATACGGGCTTGATTTTGAACTTTGCCCTGAATTATGGAGGACGTGATGAACTGACGCGGGCAACGAAAGAAATCGCCCAAGCTGTCTTAAATTCGGAGTTCAATCCGGGAGACATTGATGAGAAGCTGATTGCTAGCTATCTCTACACGAACAAATTGCCCGCTAGCCTACGCGACCCAGACTTGGTTATCAGGACTAGTGGAGAATTGCGTTTGAGTAATTTTTTACCCTGGCAAACCGCTTACAGCGAGCTTTATTTTACAGATACTGCCTGGCCAGATTTTGATGAAAAAGCGCTACATGACGCGATAAAAGAATACAATAGACGCCATAGACGTTTCGGTGGCATCTAAGAGGGAGAAATTATGTCAAAGGATTTACAGAAACGAGTGATTTTTGGGGGAGTGGCCTTGGCTATCTTCATTCCTTTTTTGTTAAAAGGTGGAGTGCCTTTCCAGCTCTTTGTTGGTCTTCTAGCCATGATAGCGACTGCTGAGTTGCTTAAAATGCACGGCTTATTACCCAACTCAATCGAGGGGCTGCTTGCCATGCTGGGAAGTTTAGTTCTAACCCTGCCATTAGAAAATTACCTGACCTTCTTGCCGGCAGACGGCAATTATACAGCCTATGCCATTGTGGTTTTTTGCCTGCTAGGCTCAACGGTCTTTAATATTCAGAAATACTCCTACTCAGAAGTGGCTTTTCCAATTGCTTCTAGCTTCTACGTCGGAATCGGTTTTCATCATTTGGTTTTAGCACGCATGGACGGGCTAGATAAGGTTCTCTTCGCCTTGTTTATCGTTTGGGCGACGGATATCGGGGCTTATATGATTGGTAGCCGTATTGGACGGCGCAAGCTCATGCCAAAGGTCTCACCCAATAAGACGCTAGAAGGAAGTCTTGGTGGGATTGTTTCAGCTGTTATTGTGTCCCTTATTTTTATCTTGATAGATAAAGGTGTGGCATCAGACTATTCACTTGTGACCATGTTGCTTTTGGTGTTGCTCTTTTCTATTTTTGCCCAGTTTGGCGATTTGGTTGAAAGTGCCATTAAACGTCGCTTTGGGGTCAAGGATTCAGGGAAAGTAATCCCAGGACATGGTGGCATTTTAGACCGCTTTGATAGTTTGATTTTCGTCTTTCCTATCATGCACTTTTTTGGGTTATTCTAAGGAGGAATGATGAAGGGAATTTTAGCATTTATTTTAATCTTTGGTGTGATTGTCGTTGTCCATGAATTTGGGCATTTCTACTTTGCCAAGAAATCAGGGATTCTTGTACGAGAATTTGCAATTGGAATGGGACCGAAAATCTTTGCCCATATTGGTAAGGATGGGACTGCCTACACCATTCGGATTCTCCCTTTGGGAGGCTATGTGCGCATGGCTGGTTGGGGCGAAGACAAGACAGAGATTAAGACAGGGACTCCTGTTTCACTCAGTGTCAATCCAGACGGTGTTGTAACGCGCATCAATCTTTCTAGTAAGGTCTTAGATAATACTAGCCTTCCGATGAATGTAACAGCCTATGATTTTGAAGAACAGTTAGAAATCACAGGTCTCGTTTTAGATGAAAGTAAGACGTTTGCTGTAGACCACGATGCGACCATTGTGGAGGAAGACGGGACAGAAGTCCGCATCGCTCCGCTTGATGTCCAGTATCAAAATGCCTCTATCTGGGGACGTTTGATGACGAATTTTGCAGGACCGATGAACAACTTTATCCTAGGTTTTGTTGCTTTTGTCCTCTTTTTCTTCCTACAAGGAGGAGTGCCAGATGTGACGAGTAATCAGGTTACCGTGACAGAAGAGGGAGCCATTCAGCAGGCTGGTGTCGTGACAGGCGATCAAATTATTGCTATTAATGGTGAAAAGGTTCGTGATTATGAAGCAATCGCACGCGCCATTGCCAAAGCTAGTCAAGATGCCAAAACGGCTCCGACCTTAGCAGTTGAGGTCAATCATGAAGGACAGACAAAGACCCTTGATGTGACGACAAAAGAGATAGATGGCAGCTATTATCTAGGGGTATCCCCGATTTTGAAGACAGGATTTGTGGCGAACATTGTCGGTGGGTTCAAGGAAACGATTGCTACTAGTATGCTGATTGTTACGGCTTTGAAAAATATCATTGCTCAATTTGATTTGAACAAGCTAGGTGGACCTGTAGCTATTTATCAAGTTAGTTCCCAAGCAGCCGCTAATGGCTGGGGGTCGGTCTTGCGTTTGCTTGCCATGTTGTCCATTAACTTAGGAATCTTTAATCTGATTCCGATTCCTGCCCTTGACGGTGGAAAAATCGTGATGAACCTCATCGAAGCTATTCGTAGAAAACCGCTCAAACAAGAAACGGAATCTTATATTACTCTAGCAGGTGTAGCAATTATGGTGATTCTCATGATTGCGGTCACCTGGAATGATATTTTACGAGTATTTTTCTAAACGAATGACGTAAAGGAGAGAAAAATTTTATGAAACAATCGAAAATGATCATCCCAACCCTACGGGAAATGCCTTCTGATGCACAGGTGATTAGTCATGCGTTAATGGTACGTGCAGGCTATGTCCGTCAGGTTTCAGCAGGGATTTACAGTTATCTGCCGCTTGCGAATCGCGTGATTGAAAAAGCAAAAAACATCATGCGTCAGGAATTTGACAAGATTGGTGCTGTAGAATTTTTGGCGCCAGCCCTCTTGTCAGCAGACATCTGGCGTGAATCAGGTCGTTACGATACCTATGGTGATGACCTCTACAAATTGAAAAACCGTGAAGGGTCTGACTTTATTTTGGGACCAACCCATGAAGAAACCGTGACCTTGTTGGCGCGTGATGCGGTGCAATCTTACAAGCAATTACCGCTCAATATCTACCAAATCCAGCCCAAATACCGCGATGAGAAGCGTCCACGTAATGGCTTACTCCGCGGTCGGGAATTTATCATGAAAGACGGCTATAGTTTCCATGCTAACTATGACAGCTTGGATCAGACCTATGATGATTACAAGGCTGCCTATGAGGCAATTTTTACTCGCGCGGGGCTTGAATTTAAAGCCATTATCGGAGACGGTGGTGCCATGGGTGGTAAGGATAGTCAGGAATTTATGGCTATTACTCCAGACCGTACGGATCTTGACCGTTGGGTAGTACTGGATAAGTCTGTGGCTTCTTTTGATGAGATTCCTGAAGAAGTTCTAACAGCAATCAAGGAAGAATTAGCAGCTTGGTTGGTATCAGGTGAAGATACCATTGTCTACTCAAGCGAGTCAGGATATGCAGCCAATCTTGAAATGGCAACGAGTGAGCATAAGCCACGCAAACTTGTTGTAGCAGAAGAAGCCTTGGTTAAAGTGGCAACGCCTGATAGCAAGACCATTGATGAAGTCGCAGCCTTCTTGAATATTTCTGAAGAGCAAACGATTAAAACGATGCTCTTTATGGCAGATGGTGAGCCTGTCGTGGCCTTGCTTGTCGGAAATGATCAAGTCAATGATGTCAAATTGAAAAACCATTTGGGAGTCGATTTCTTTGAGATTGCAACACCAGAAGAGGCAGTTGGTGTCTTTGGGGCAAACGTTGGTTCCTTAGGACCAGTTGGACTTCCAGAAAATGTGAAAATCATTGCTGACCGAAAGGTGGAAGGTCTTAAAAATGCTGTGGTTGGTGCTAATGAAGACGGCTTCCACTATACTGGTGTAAATGCGGGTCGTGACTATCAGGTCACAGAATATGTTGACATTCGTGAGGTCAAGGAGGGGGAACCTTCACCAGACGGTAAAGGGATTTTGCAATTCGCGCGCGGAATCGAAATCGGACATATATTTAAACTGGGGACGCGCTATTCAGACAGCATGAATGCGACGATTTTAGATGAAAATGGTCGCGCTGTTCCAATCATCATGGGGTGTTACGGTATCGGTGTGAGCCGCCTCTTGTCAGCAGTCTTAGAGCAACATGCCCGTCTCTTTGTCAATAAGACACCTAAAGGCGAATATCGCTTTTCTTGGGGAATTAACTTCCCGAAAGAATTGGCACCATTTGATGTGCATTTGATTCCGGTCAATGTCAAGGACGAAGTAGCCATGAGCTTGACCCAATCCATTGAAGAGAGCTTGGTGGGTGCTGGTTATGAGGTCTTGACCGATGACCGCAATGAGCGTGTTGGTGTGAAATTCTCAGACAGTGACTTGATTGGTCTGCCAATCCGTGTAACAGTTGGTAAAAAAGCAGCAGAAGGCATTGTTGAAGTGAAAATTAAAGGAACTGGCGATACAGTCGAAGTTCATGTAGACCAATTGCTTGAAACTTTGAAAATCTTATCGAATAAATAAATGGAATCTCAATCTTTTGGTTGAGTCAAGAACGTAGATAAACCCTATTAGAGATAGAAAAATGTTTATTTTTAGGGTTGATTACCATATAACAGAAACTCTTAGAAATGCTGACATAGCGGTATTATTAAGAGTTTTTTTCTTGTTTGAGTTCCCATATTTTTATTATGCTCATTGAAATTCAAAAATAACCAACTTATCCACCATTTATAATCTTAAAACATATAAATTCGTTACATTGACAAGGTTAAGATAGTAATAGAGTATGAAGAAAAGGTTGCAAAAATTCGGGGGGGGGTATAATAAAGGTAGGTAATTACAGTTTACATCATACCCCCAAATGTGATATAATGGGGAACAGTGTCAAGAAAATATTAAAAAAGCTAGGCTTTCGATAATTGTATGGAGTCTAGTTTTTGTGACAGACGCTTGATGGGACTGAGATGACACAGAAGTATATGGAGAAAGGAGACTGTATTTTATATACAAAGAGATATAGTTGTAGAAATAGTCACACCACCTCTTTTTAGGTGTAGTAGTGAGCGGATGTAATTCAAGCTAGATACGGCTTGAACGCTTCGAATCATTAATTTATATGAGTTAATAATGACAGATAAGA
Organism: Streptococcus respiraculi; assembly: GCF_003595525.1. Lineage (NCBI taxonomy): Bacteria > Bacillati > Bacillota > Bacilli > Lactobacillales > Streptococcaceae > Streptococcus > Streptococcus respiraculi. The sequence continues at coordinate 347,007 of NZ_CP022680.1, forward strand.
TATTTATTTCTATCTTGTGTAAAGCCATAAGAGTCTTTCAAAACCATCTCACGCAGGCAAATAGAGCGAGAGATAAGACTATCTGGCATTTACAGGAGATGGAATAAAGCTGGCACTTCGAATCTTTTTAAGGTAGAGGATGTCTATATAAAATCAATAATAAACAATAAGGATTGTGAACAATATGAAAAAACTTTTGAAAAAGTTCGTATACCTTGCTGCCACGCTAGGATTGCTAGTCAGTAATATCGGTGGTGTAGGTCAGGTATTCGCAGTTGATTCAGATGCGCCGACTAATGTTGTCGCTGATGATGCGTGTAAAATCGGTAGAAATGTCAATGCTCTTTTCACAGATGTGAAAATCGAACATAAAAAGTGGGATGGTGAAAAAGTTAACGGTACCCCAAAAGGTTACTCAGATCCGAGCGATAAAACCTGGGAAATTAATGACTATCAAACGATTCACACCTTCTTTGATGGTACTTTGAAGAATGAAGATGGTTCACTGAAAAAGGGTGACTTCTTCACAGTGCAGTTGCCACAAGAAACTCGCTTTGAAGATTTGCTTCAACAAAATCTGGCTCGTGCAAAAGATATCTATGCACAGGATAACAGTGGTGCGCTAGTTGCAACAGCCCACTTTGATCCAGCAACGAATTCTATTCGCTATGTCTTCACAGATTATGTAGAAAATCATAAAGATATTCAAATTCATACGCAGTATGTTGAAACGTTGCACCAAGATAAACTTCGTGGAAATCAAAACTATACCTTTAACGGAACCTATGCAGGTCATCCATCTTCGTATAGCTACTATTTGGATAACTGGTCGCTTGCCGACGTGACTCGCTTTAACAGTGTTAATCAATCAATTCCAGTAGCAGTTGTTACAAAATTGACTGAAATTAATCCTATCACGACTACTTTTACAACTGTAACAAGCGTACATGTTTCAGGAACTGGGAACGAACTGAAGTTCCTTTATGATAATGATTCAAGAATTACGCGCAGAGATGATAGTCACCTAACCATCTATGCGGTTCCAGAAGGTGAATTGCTTGATGGTAGTTTCCGTTCCTATAGCGATACTTGGACAGATGTGACAAATCAATTTACGACGAAAGTAACAGGTAGAAATAATAAGGATATTGAGTATACTACTGCAAACAACACTCATACCAAGTATGTTGTTGTGGCACGTGGAAATTATGTTCCTGATATTGGAGTTTGGCATCAAGTAACTGCGACTTACCAAGGTACAGCTCGAGGTATCGGAGTTTATATGACAAACGAAGATACTGTCGAGTGGGCAAAAGCGGTTGCAAAGGGTGATTTTACAGAGCCAAATCTTTGTGTTCCAAAGAAAGATTTGACAATCAAAAAGGTGGATAGCCTTAACAAGGATAAGGTCTTAGCAGGTGTCAAATTTGCAGTCCGCAATGAAGCGGGTACAGTTGATACTACAGTTACTACAGATGAAAAAGGTGAAGCAAAGCTTACAAACCTTGAGTTTGGAAACTATACCGTTACTGAGCTTGAAGCTCCAGCAGGATACGTGCTCGATAGCGAGCCAAAGGCAGTTGCACTTGATGATACCAAACCAGCAATTTTCACTTATCAGGTTGAAAACGTGGGAACAGGTAGTGTTAAAGTAACCAAAGTCGATAGAGATGATAAGTCTAAAATGTTACCGGGCGTTGTCTTTGCCTTGAAACAAGGTGAAACTGAAGTAGCACGAGCAACAACAGGTGAAAATGGAGTAGCTCAATTTGACAACGTTCCTTATGGAGACTACACACTGGTTGAGGTTGCGACGGTTGACGGCTATGTTTTGAGCGGTGAAACACGCCCTGTCAAAATCACAGAAGTGGGTCAAGTTGTGGACTTGAAAACATTTGAAAACCATCAAATTAAGGGTAGCGTAACCGTTACAAAAGTTGATGCAGATGATGAATTTAAAGTATTGCCAGGCGTTGTCTTTGTCTTGAAACAAGGTGATAAAATTGTCGCAGAGGCAAAAACTGACTCACGCGGGACAGCGACTTTCAAGGATGTTCTTCATGGAACATACACTCTTGCTGAAAAATCAACCATTAAGGGTTATGTTTTGAGCACAGAGACTCGTGAAGTAACGATTTCTGAAGATGGTCAGACTGTTGACCTTGGTAAGTTTGCGAATAAGAAAAAACAAACCCCACCACCGTCATCAACAGAACCAAGTTCTTCAACAGAGCCAAGCTCATCATCGACGGAGCCAAGTTCTTCAACAGAACCAAGCTCATCCTCAACAGAACCAAGTTCTTCAACTGAACCTTCAAGCAGTACATCAGTACCAATGTCATCTGGTCAAACCCCACCACCGGGTGGTAGTGTATCAGGACGACCAAAAGTCATCCTTCCACGTACAGGTGAAACAGCTTCTATCTGGATGGGTGTCCTAGGACTTGCTTTGCTTGCTCTTGCAGGATTTGTATATCGTGCAAAAAAAGTAAAATAAGCTGAATAGTTAAAAAGAAAGGGAGTTCCCTTTCTTTTTCTATTATGGCTTCAAGCCAGTTCTTCTCGCAGAGAAGAACAAGAAAACCACCAGCTAAGCTGGTGGCTAACAAGGCTTCTAGCTTTCATTTATTTTTCCTAGTATAATCTAATTGTTCAGGTTAGACAAAGGAGGAAAAATAAATGACTAAAAGTAGTTATAGTTTATCACACACCAAATGGATGTGCAAATATCATATTGTCTTCACACCGAAGTACCGAAGAAAAGCCATATACTACAACATTAGGCAGGATTTAATCAAGATTTTCCGTCATCTATGCCAATATAAAGGAGTTGAAATTATTGAAGGTCACATGATGTCAGATCATGTTCACATGTTAGTTCTCATTCCTCCAAAACTTGCGATTTCTGATTTTATGGGCTATCTGAAAAGTAAAAGTGCCTTAATGATATTTGATAAACATGCGAATTTAAAATATAAGTATGGAAATCGCAAGTTTTGGGCAAGAGGCTATTACGTCAGTACGGTAGGATTAAACGAGAAAACTGTTGCGAAGTATATCCGTGAGCAGGAAAAGACTGACATCGCTCTTGATAAGTTGAGTGTTAAAGAGTATGAAGATCCATTTTCAGATGGAGGTTTTAGAACAAGATAAAAGCCTGTTGTTACGGGCATTAGTCAAGTAATAGAAGCTAACCTGAACGAAGTTCAGCGAGCGTCTTTAGACGCCCGCTGGAGGGAAACGGCTTATAGCCGGTGTACAAGCCACCCGTTTTCACGGGTGGTTATGACTGTGATTTAACACTATACTAGAGTGAGGCTGTGACGTTATTATTTGGTAATCTGTAGTGTTGCTAGCTGCTCAAGAACGGCTTCGAGAGAGGCGCCTGCTTGAAGCAAGGCTGCTGCGGTGTAGCTACCTTCGACAACAGGGACAGATTGGATATGGATGTCTTTGTCAGAGAAATCAGTGACCATTTCCATGTTCATCCGAGCGCTTCCTAAATCAAAGAAGGCAAGGATGGTGTCTGCTGGATTATTTGCGACAGTTTCTTCTACTCGGGAAAATTCCGTTCCGATACTGCCGTCTTCTAGCCCACCACAATAGGTAAGTGGGACATCTTTTGCAACTTCGGAGATTAAATCAACAACTCCTTGTGCGAGATGCTGAGAGTGCGAGACAAGGACGATACCAATTTGTGTCATACCAGTCCAGCCTCCACCAATGCTTCAAAAAGAAGACCAGAAGAGTAGGAACCAGGATCGATATGTCCAATAGAACGCTCGCCAACGTAAGAAGCTCGTCCCTTTGTAGCCTGTAAGTCCTTGGTGCTGTCAACGGCTGCTCGGATAGATTCTAGACTGAGCTGCCCTGCTTTTAGATCAGCGATGACAGGGGTCCAGACATCGACCATCGTTTTTTCACCGACTTCTGCCTTTCCTCGTTTTTGAATCATGTCAAGTCCAGCTTGAAGGCTATCAGGGAGAGAAGCATTCGCTTGTGCACTCTTGGTTAGTCCCATGAAAGCTGAACCGTAAAGTGGTCCAGAAGCTCCACCGACCTTACTGAGCAGTTGCATGGACACCACTTTAAAGATTTGATCGGAACTAGCAAATTCCTTTCCCGCTAATTCTTCCATGACCGCTGCCATGCCTCGTGCCATATTACCACCGTGGTCACCGTCTCCAATCGGTGTATCTAACTCGCTCAACAAGTCTTTATTTTCTTGGATTTTTTGCGCAAATAATTGCATCCATTTGAATACTGCTTGTGTCTCCATTCTTTCTCCTTTACCAAGCTGGGGTTTCAACTGCTGCTTCTAAAGCCTCCAACCAGCTACTATCTTTTAATTGAATGAGGGTAAGGGATAGCCCTGCCATATCGATTGATGTCATATAGTTTCCAATTTTATGGTAGACTACTTCAATTTGCTGACTCTCTAAGAGTTGTGCGACATCGTTAGCAAAAACATACTGTTCCATAAGTGGTGTAGCCCCGAGACCGTTGATAAGAAGACCGTATTTCTCGCCTGCTTTGGCTTCAAAATCTTGGAGTAATTTAGCAACTAATTCTTCAGCCAATTCTTTAGACGGTTGGAGTTTTTCTTTCTTATAGCCCGGTTCACCGTGGATACCAACACCGTATTCAAATTCATCTTCTTCTAGGACAAAACCTGGTTTTCCAACTTCAGGAACAGTAGCTCCTGAAAGGGCTAATCCAATGGTTTTAATCTGAGGAACAAGTTTATCTGCCAACTCTTTGATTTCAGCTAGGGATTTTCCTGTTTCTGCAGCATAACCCAGAATCTTATGGACTAAAATCGTTCCAGCAACACCACGGCGACCTTGTGTATAGAGGCTATTTTCGACTGCAATATCATCATCAACGACGACGCTTGCGACTTCAATGCCTTCCATTTCAGCCAATTCCTGTGCCATTTCGAAGTTCATAATGTCACCAGAATAGTTTTTGATGACCATAAATACGCCTGCACCTTCGTCAGCTGCTTTGATTGCTTCCAAGATTTGATCTGGTGTTGGGGAAGTAAAGACAGCTCCACAGACAGCAGCTGATAGCATTCCGCGTCCAACAAATCCTGCGTGAGACGGCTCGTGACCAGAGCCTCCACCTGAGATGAGCCCAACTTTGCCACGTTTTTCAGCTTTTCGAACGATGACATCATAGCCGTCTAAGCGATCGACCAATTGCCCATGCATAAAAACAAGGCCTTGAAGCATTTCATCGACAACGTGCTCTGGCTGATTGATAATTTTTTTCATGAGTATTCCTCCTAATGAATATGAGTCATAAGAAGAGATTAGCCCTAGGAAGGTGGAAGTTCGAAAGAGCCAATCTATTTCTATGACAATAGTAATGATTACGCTTACAGTATACTGGATTTTAAGGTAAAAAGAAAGGGACAAAATAGGCTGTCTGTCCCTTTGGATTTTTGGGAAAATATGGTAAGGTAGAAATAGAATGACTGGGAGATTTTGATAGGGTCTCAAATCGTTTTTCGGTTGAATGGAAGGGTAAGAAAAGAGTAAGGCATGGGAACATCTCTGATTACAAAGAAGCGGATAGCAAAGGCCTTTAAACAGCAACTAGTCCAAAAGAGCTTTGACAAACTATCGGTTGTGGATATTATGCAGGAAGCCAACATGCGTCGCCAAACTTTTTATAATTATTTTTTGGATAAATATGAATTGCTGGATTGGATTTTTGAGACGGAGTTGCAGGAGCAGGTCACAGATAATCTCAACTATATCAGTGGTTTGACCTTGCTCGATGAATTGCTTTACTATATTGAACGAAATCAGTCTTTTTATGTACAGCTGTTTGAAATCAAGGGCCAAAATGCTTTTGTTGCCTACCTAGACGGCTATTGTCAGATTTTAGTAGAGAAGATTCTTCGAGAGGTACAAAGTCAGGAGCATGTGGACTTAGAGGAGAACTATGTGCAATTCTTAGTCTCGTATCATGCGGGAGCGCTTCTCTCCTTGATTGAGCAGGGGATTCGTCAGCGTCCCTGTAAACTTTGTGAGCAATACCCTTATTTGGTGCAAGTGGTCACAAGATCCGTTAGAGAAGGAAAGGGGAAGTAAATGGTTGCCATTATTAATCAAGCTCATCACGTTATTTCTCAATATATAGATGGTTTCTTGCTGACTCATCCCGAACTTGAGCGGCTAGACCAAGAGCCTATTATCGCCTTGAAGAAGCAAGACAAGGCCTATGTCCCCTTAATTTCGGGCGGTGGTGCTGGTCATGAACCCATGCATCTAGGCTTTGTAGGGCAGGGAATGCTGACAGCGGCAGTTTATGGCGAAGTCTTTATTCCACCGACTGCTGATCAAATCTTACGTACGATTCGGCATGTACATAAAGGAAGCGGCGTTTTTGTTATCGTTAAAAATTTTGAAGCAGATCTACTGGTTTTTCAGGAGGCTATCCATCAAGCGCGTCAAGAAGGCATTCCAGTTAAGTATATTGTGTCCCACGATGATATTTCTGTCGATACCAAAAAGAATTTTCAAAAGCGACATAGAGGGCTAGCAGGAACCATTTTACTGCACAAAATTGTAGGGGCGGCCGCCCAGTCAGGTCTATCCTTGGATGACTTAGAACAACTGGCTTTAGCCTTGTCAACAGAGATTGCGACGATTGGTTTTGCAAGGAAATCAGCACGTTTTCCTCAAGCAGCACAGCCTTTATTTGAGCTAGAAGAAGGGCAGATTTCGTATGGTATCGGTATTCATGGTGAAGAAGGCTATCGGACGGTTCCCTTTGAATCATCAGAGCAATTGGCTAATGAAATTGTCAATAAGTTAAAACTGCGTTTCCGCTGGCAGGAGGGGGAAGAGTTTATCCTCTTGGTGAATAATTTAGGGACGATTTCTGAGTTAGAACAAGGTGTCTTTCTGAATGATATTTGCCAATTATTGGATTTGGAAGGTTTGCGGCTTCCCTTTATCAAGACAGGACGGTTTGCGACTAGCTTAGACATGGCAGGGCTGTCCGTTACCCTTTGCCGTGTCAAGGACCCAGTCTGGCTTGAGTATTTACAGGAAAAAACCACGGCACCAGCTTGGTAGACTGGATAGAAGAAGGTAGGATTCGGTCCTAAAATGACACAAGAGCAATGTTAAAAATTATTTTTTCTAAATAGTATTGTGTATTATATAAGTCTCTTTTTAAGAGGCTTTTTGTGCGCTGATTCGCATAACAGCTCTTTACAAGAGTCTTCGAAGGGCAGTTGTGTTTTTCCTGTGTCCCCAGTCTGACATTTTTTGTTGAAATATTTTTCTCTCTGTTTCAAGTCTTGGATTTTTTATCGAAAATTTCTTCCTTGCGTTGCTCTGGTAGTGGCTGTGGAAGAATGGGGGAACTTGTGGTAAAATAGAGAGAATAGAAAGACAAGGGATATGAGAATGACAGATACCTTTCAATTACTATTAAATCAAATTGGTCTACCGCTTGAGCTGAAAGAGTCAAGCGCCTTTTCAAATGCCAAGATTGAGCAGGTCTTGGTACATAAAAAAAGTAAGGTCTGGGATTTTACCTTTCGGTTTGAAGCGCCCTTGCCCTTGCCCCATTATCAATTGTTTAAGGCCAAGCTTCTCAACGAGTTTCAAAAAACGGGCAATCAGGCACGTTTTTCTTTCGTAACAAGCCAAGAGACGTTTGAACCAGCCTTAGTTGAGGCCTACTATACAGAAGCCTTTACAGAAGAGTTGTGCCAGAGTGCAGGTTTTCGCTCTGTTTTTCAATCCTTGCCAGTCGCATTTCGTGACGGGGTCTTGTGGATAAAAGGGCCAGCTTCTATTGATACACCGCATTTCAGAAAGAATCATTTGCCAAACTTGGTCGAGCAATTTGCCCGCTTTGGCTTTGCTAATCTTGCAGTCGATATCGAGGTTTGCGAGGAGATGACCAAGGCTCAGGTTGAGGAATTCCACGCGCAAAATGAAGAAATCCTCCAAAAAGCCAGCCAGGAAACTTTGGAAGCAATGGAGCAATTAGCCCAGATGGCACCGCCTCCAGAAGCCAGTCCGCAGCCAAGTTTCCAAGAATTTAAAAAGCAAGCTCCGCGCAAGGTTAGCCTTGAAAAATCTGAGATTACACCGATGATTGAGATTGATACGGAGGAAAATCGCATTGTCTTTGAGGGCTTGGTCTTTGATGTGGAACAACGGACGACACGGACAGGGCGGGTCATTATCAATTTTAAGATGACCGACTATACCTCTTCTTTTTCCATGCAAAAATGGGCGAAAAATGAAGAAGAAGCGCAGAAATTTGACATGGTGAAAAAAGGGAATTGGCTCCGTGTGCGCGGCAATATCGAAACCAATAATTTCACGCGTGACCTGACGATGAATGTTCAGGAGATTCAAGAAGTTAAGCGCGATATCCGTAAGGACCTAATGCCTGATGACCAAAAGCGCGTGGAATTTCATGCCCATACCAATATGTCGACCATGGATGCCCTACCAGCAGTTGAAGACTTGATTGCTAGAGCTGCTAAGTGGGGACATAAGGCCATTGCCATTACGGACCACGGAAATGTTCAATCTTTCCCCCATGGTTATCACGCTGCCCGCAAGGCGGGAATCAAGGCCCTCTTTGGTATGGAAGCCAATATCGTAGAAGACAGTGTACCGATTGTCTACAATGAAGCAGAACTTGACTTGTCTGATGTGACCTACGTGGTCTTTGACGTGGAGACGACAGGACTTTCTGCGGTTTATAATAGCCTGATTCAGATTGCGGCGTCTAAGATGCACAAGGGTAATGTGATTGCTGAATTTGATGAATTTATCAATCCAGGTCACCCATTGAGCCAGTTTACGACGGACTTGACAGGAATTACCGATGAGCATGTCAGAAATGCCAAACCACTTAAGCAGGTCTTGCAGGAATTTCAAGCCTTCTGCGAGGGTTCAGTCCTTGTGGCCCACAATGCGACCTTTGACGTCGGCTTTATGGATGTCAATTATGAGCGAGCAGGCATGCCGACCATTACTCAACCTGTCATCGATACCCTAGAATTTGCTCGCAACCTCTATCCAGAATACAAGCGACATGGTCTTGGGCCTCTGACCAAGCGGTTTGGCGTAGCGCTTGAGCATCACCACATGGCCAATTATGATGCGGAAGCAACAGGACGACTCCTTTTTATCTTCTTAAAAGATGCCCTTGAAAAACACAACATCAGCTGTTTAAGCCAATTAAATACCGAGTTAATCGCAGAAGATTCCTACAAAAAAGCAAGGGTCAAACACGCGACTGTCTATGTCACCAATCAGGTGGGCTTGAAAAATATCTTCAAGCTAGTGTCCCTCTCCAACACCAAGTATTTTGAAGGAGTACCACGGATTCCGCGGACGGTCTTAAATGAATACCGTGAGGGCTTAATATTAGGGACAGCCTGCCAAGAGGGCGAAGTCTTTGATGAATTGCTTTCAAAAGGAATTGACGAGGCAGTCAAGGTAGCAAGCTACTATGATTTTATAGAAGTCATGCCGCCCGCCCTCTATGCACCCATGATTGCCAAGGAGCAGTTCAAGGATATGGCAGAGATTGAGGCCATGATCAAGAACTTGATTGAAGTGGGGCGCAGGGCGAATCTGCCTATTCTTGCGACAGGAAATGTCCACTACATTGATCCCGAAGAAGAGATTTACCGTGAGATTATCGTACGTTCCTTGGGACAAGGGGCGATGATTAATCGAACCATTGGTCACGGAGAAAATGCTCAGCCAGCTCCTCTACCTAAAGCTCATTTCCGCACGACTAATGAAATGCTGGATGAATTTGCTTTTTTAGGTGAAGAATTGGCGCGCGAAATCGTCATTACCAATCCAAATACCATGCTTGATCGTTTTGACGAGGTTGAAGTGGTCAAAAAAGACCTCTATACTCCTTATCTGGAAAATGCCGAAGAGCGGGTGGCAGAATTAACCTACAAAAAAGCCTTTGAAATCTACGGCAATCCTTTGCCAGACATTATTGATTTGCGGATTGAAAAAGAGCTGACTTCGATTTTGGGGAATGGCTTTGCCGTGATTTATCTGGCTTCGCAGATGTTGGTAACGCGCTCCAATGACCGTGGTTACCTCGTTGGTTCCCGAGGGTCTGTTGGTTCGAGCTTTGTTGCTACTATGATTGGGATTACCGAGGTCAATCCTATGCCACCGCATTATGTCTGTCCAAATTGCCAGCATAGTGAGTTCATTACAGACGGGTCCTACGGTTCTGGCTTTGACATGCCAGACAAGGATTGTCCAGAATGTGGTTACAAATATGCCAAAGACGGGCAGGATATTCCCTTTGAAACTTTCTTAGGATTTGACGGAGATAAGGTACCCGATATCGACTTGAACTTCTCAGGAGATGACCAGCCAGATGCCCACTTGGACGTTCGGAAAATCTTCGGTGACCAATACGCCTTTCGGGCTGGAACAGTTGGTACGGTTGCGGCAAAAACGGCTTACGGCTATGTCCGTGGTTATGAGCGGGACTATAGTAAATTCTACCGTGATGTAGAAGTGGAGCGCTTGGCAGCTGGTGCAGCTGGGGTCAAGCGGACAACCGGTCAGCACCCGGGAGGAATCGTTGTTATTCCAAACTATATGGATGTCTATGATTTTACCCCTGTCCAATATCCAGCAGATGACTTGACTGCTAGTTGGCAGACAACCCACTTCAACTTCCACGATATTGATGAAAACGTCTTGAAGCTTGATGTACTGGGACATGATGACCCAACTATGATTCGAAAACTCCAAGACTTGTCAGGCATTGACCCACAGACCATTCCAGCAGATGACAAAGGAGTGATGGCCCTCTTTTCTGGAACGGAAGTGTTAGGGGTGACACCTGAGCAGATTGGCACACCGACAGGTATGCTAGGAATTCCTGAATTTGGAACCAACTTTGTCCGTGGCATGGTTGAAGAAACGCATCCGACAACCTTTTCAGAACTCTTGCAATTATCTGGTCTATCACATGGAACAGACGTATGGCTAGGAAATGCCCAAGATTTGATTAAGGCAGGCATTGCGGACTTGTCTACGGTTATCGGCTGTCGGGACGACATCATGGTCTACCTCATGCACGCAGGACTTCCTCCAAAAATGGCCTTTAACATTATGGAACGAGTGCGTAAGGGAGCCTGGCTCAAAATTTCCGAGGAGGAGCGCAATGGCTATATCCAAGCCATGAAAGACAATAATGTCCCAGATTGGTACATTGAATCCTGTGGAAAAATTAAGTACATGTTCCCCAAAGCCCATGCGGCAGCCTACGTTATGATGGCGCTTCGTGTAGCCTACTTTAAAGTGCATCATCCGATTTATTATTACTGTGCTTATTTTTCGATTCGTGCCAAGGCCTTTGATCTTGCTACCATGTCTGGTGGCTTAGACCGAGTCAAGGCAAAAATGGAAGAAATCACCATCAAGAAGAAAAACAATGAAGCAAGTAACGTAGAGCAGGACCTCTTTACCACGCTTGAAATTGTCAATGAAATGCTGGAACGCGGCTTTAAATTTGGCAAGCTAGACTTGTACCGATCTGATGCGACTGAATTCCAAATCGAAGGCGATACCTTGATACCGCCCTTTGTCGCTATGGATGGACTGGGCGAAAACGTTGCTCGCCAAGTCGTCAAGGCGCGTGAAGAAGGCGAATTTCTGTCGAAGACCGAGTTGCGCAAACGCGGCGGCCTCTCCGCAACCCTTGTCGACAAGCTCGATGAAATGGGGATTTTAGGCAATATGCCAGAGGACAACCAGTTGAGCCTGTTTGATGAGTTGTTTTAAGGACTGAAAAAACCATTTTGGAAAGCCCAAAATGGTTTTTTAGAGTTCAAAATGACCAGGCAGCAAAATGCTAAAACGTATATTCTTAATGCAGTATTTGAATTTATTTTGAAATCATGGTAGAATGTGTTATGAATGATTGATGGGAGGAAGGAAAATGAGAACTCTGTTAGCTACGAGGATAAAGTACAGAAGAAAAGAATTGAAGTTATCCCAAAAAGAATTGGCCGAAGGGATTTGTAAGCAAGGCCAAATCAGTAGATTGGAAAACGGGGAGTATACCCCGGGTTCAGAAGTCTTATATGAGTTATCTAAAAAACTAAATGTTAGTATGGACTACTTTTTTGATGAGCAAGTTTCAAATAAAAGTACAGAGCTTCTTGAGTTTAAAAAAATAGCCAAGACTTTCATCTCTCAAAGAAACTATGAATCCTTGAAGTACGTCTATGAATTAGAGAAAGAGACAGGCCATCGCTTGTCACTATCAGGGAAGCTATATTTGGAGTGGATCGGTTCTTTGGTTGATTTCTATTTCTATGACTGGAAAGAAGAAGCGATAGCAAGGCTTGAGAAGGCATTGCAATCGCTTCATAAAGTAGATATAAACTATCTTCAACTCGCCAATACTCTTTTTAATTTCTATTATGACACGGATAACCTAGCTAGATTTGATGGAATAAAGGAAGAGCTGATGACTTACGTACAGCAACTTACCTTGCAGACGATTGAGGAATTGGAACTTTCCATCAAATTCAACTATAACCTAAGCCGTTATTTATGGTTACAAAAAGATATAGAATCAGCCATTAAACAAACAACAGCTACCATTAAGTTTTGTCAAGACCATCAAAGCACCTATTTGTTGGCAGATTTATTTGTACTGCTAGGGAATATGGGTCAGGATTTCTCAGATAAAACGGTAGTTAAAAGTTACTTTGAAACAGCACAATTTATCTATAGGAATTTAGACGAGAACAAGGAGATGGCCCTCAAGGTAGAGCACTACCTTGCAGACAATTTTAAAGAATAAGCACATAACGATGTCCTAAGGCATCGTTTTTTTTGATTTATCCAATAAAATATATTTTATCTTAAAATATACAAAAAGATTATAAAAATAATTGACAAACATGTTTTTAAATGCTAAAATAAATCTATTAGAAAGTAAAGGAGATTCTTATGAAGAAGTTTTTAAAGAAACTCATCGTTATGTCTTTGTTGGGAGGATTGATTTTAGCTATTGGTAATGGTGGAATTAATAAATCTAGACCAATGAATGAAATTGATCCAGGACCTGCAAATGGGATTGTTGAATAAGAAAGAGATTATTGAGGTTTATAGAGTTTATCCTCACCGGGAAAAAATCTAAATCTTAGTTAGAAGGAGGAAAATAAAATGAACACTTTAATGGAACTTGAAAAATTGCCTGTTCAAATGGATCAAGATGTCGTTGAGCGTCTCTGTGATTTCACTTGTACGCATACTGTAAGCTAATTTTTATAGTATTGAGGCTGGGGCCAATTCTCAGCTTCTTTATTTATAATTTTTTAGCTTTGTGGAATTTAATCTTTTCTCGGATTGATAATTAGACTTTCAAGTTTTAAAAACAGCATACTAAACTTATGTCTGAATGAGATTCTAGTAATGTGAAAAGGAGGAGAAGATGGATGAGCTGAATATGAAAATTAAGAATTACCAGGAAAAATATCAAGAAGAAGGAGCTTGGATTTATTTTAGTACAGAGGAGAGTATTCCACAACAGGGCTGGAAGATTCATATTAGCTCGCAAATAAAAGACTCTGTAAGTATATTTAGTATTTGTCAAAATGTACTTCGTGATAAAAAATGCAACTTCAAAATTGCAAAGGATACAGAAACTCTCAAAAGAATCAATTCTCCAAGAGAGACGTCAGCGACTGCAAATAAGTTTATAACTGTTTATACTCAAAGTTCTATGCAAGCAAGAGAAATTATTTTAGAACTTACTAGTCTTTTGAAAAAATTTAAATCTCCGAAAATATTATCAGATTTTCAGTGTGGAAACCATTCTCCGGTTCATTATCGATTTGGGGCTTTTACAGAAATAAAATCTTATAATCCACACACGAATAAAGTTATGTATATGCTAAAGAATGATGCAGGACAATTTGTAGAAGATGTAAGAGCCAATTATTTTTCCGTTCCATATTGGGAGAAAGACTTATTTAATGATGATGAGAAAAAGTTTTATTTTAATATAAATGATGATATTCCTGAACAAAGTGCAATTAATAGGTATACTTTCGAGAAAATATTAAAAAAATCTAATAGAGGAAATGTACATTTAGCAGTCCATAAACAATCAAAAGAAAAAGTAATAGTAAAGCAGGCTCGTCCATTTGTAAGCGATGATTTGACAGGAAGAAGATATGCTGTGGACGATTTAGAAAATGAATATAGCATGTTGAAACGTTTTTCTAATAAGGATTATACAGTAGCTTTTTTAGATAAGTTTGAGGTATTTGAGGATACTTTTTTAATCCAAAGCTACATTGACGGGTTAACTTATTATGAATTAGTACATGAGAATATATCTTTGGAGTTGAAAATAAAGATTATTGACAATATAGTGGACATTGTAAATGATTTGCATTATAGCGGATACAAATTAGTGGATATGTCTCCGTCAAATTTTATATATAGGCTGGATGGTAGGGTTTTTCTAATAGATTTAGAGAATGTAACTCATATGACAAATAATGAAAGACGAGTCAAAACTCCTTTTATGGTTAATCCAGATGAAGATTTAACAAAGAGTTCTATTGAACAGGATTATTTTGCATTAGCAATGGTTTCTTTTTCGTTATTAACGGGACAAGTATTGACATTTTCAAAATATGATAGTGTCTATGGGTTTAGTAGCATTGACAAGATAAACGAAACGGTAAGAGTTTTAGAAAAATTTTCTGGAATAAATAGAATGCATGCGCAATGGTTAGTGTTTTTGCTTAATTCAAGTACTCAAAAAAATAGTATTCATGTTGGCAAGATTCCTAAGATTTCAGTTTATAATGAGGGTCATCATTACAAGGATACTTTTAATGTCAGTATAATGGACTTTGAAAAAGAAGCACATAAAGTTATAGAATACTTACTCATGCAGAATATCCATAAGAAAGGAAGAATTGCAAAATCTAGTGAATTTGGAGAATTTGTAAATCCGATTTCTTTTCAACATGGGATGTCAGGATATATAAAATTTATAGCTACGATTAATCAATTCTCTAATTTAAGTCATTTAAAGAAATGGATACAACACATAGAATCTAATAAAACACACAATGACTACTTATATAAAAATTCATTATTATTTGGAGAGTCAGGATATTTATGGAGTGTTATAGATTTATACATAGAAACTCAGGATAAATATTATGAATTAATTAGTAGAGACATTGCACATAGAATCGTAATAAATTTTGACTCATCAACTGAGGTTGATTTTGCTCTTGGTTTATCTGGTATCATTCATGCTCTAATAAAATATTCAATCTTTTTTAGAGATTTAGAGATAGAAAATTTTATAAAAAATAATATTTCTATATTGAGCGAGTTTATCCAAAAATCAGAAAATGATGGGAAAGTGGATAATCTTAGACATAGTTTTGCTCACGGTCTTTCAGGAATTGCCTATACTTTGTATTGTTATTCTATAGTTTTTGAGGACGATAGTTATTCAGTAGGAGTAGAAACCATCAACAATCAAGTAGTTGAGATACTAGAAAAATTTTATTCTGATTATAGAAAAAGGTATAATAACTTGGAACTTTCTTGGTGTGAGGGGATATCAGGGTTAATTCTGTATCTTTGTCTTATTGATCCTAAGAAATATAATTCAACTATACATAGGGCTCAAGATAGGGTTATGTATGATTGTTTTGCTATGGGGACTTCATATTGTCACGGGTTAAGTAGCTTGATTCAGACATTTAAGTATGTAAATAGAGATATTTCAGATTTAAAGATACTATTAATTTCAAAGTCATTTCGAAAGCATAATTTATTGGCTTTTCAGAGTGAAAATAGACATGAGGATTATTTTGATTTTGGAGTGGGAACTTTGGGAATATATTGGGTGCTATTAGGTTATTCGTTTCCGTTTGAAATGAAGAAAGAGGAGATAAAGAAATATGAATGTTTTTATAAAAAATAGAGATTACAGGGCTATGCTGATTAATCAATGGATTTCATCATTTGGTGATATCATCTTCTATCTGGCTTTGATTCATTATGTTGCACACTATTCCTTTGCTCCCTTAGCTATTCTTTTGATTACTATTTCAGAAACGATACCTCAAATTTTACAGATTATCACAGGAGCTCTTGCGGATTTTCAAAATAATAGAATCAAAAAATATGTCGCTATTGCTGGAGTGAAATGTATGCTATACGCGCTATTAACCCTGATAATAGGAGCAAGTAAATTTGGAATAGTAACAGTTGTGATTATCTGTAGTATAAACGTAGTATCAGATACCTTGAGCTACTTTGCTGGAGCCATGATCACTCCCATATATGTGAGAGTAATAAAAGAAGATATGACATCGGCCATGGGGTTTAGACAGGCAACGGTCAGTACCGTCAATGTGCTTGGTAATACGATAGGTGGCCTGTTAATGGGTATTTTATCAATTGAGGCTTTTGTTGCTCTTAATGCCCTAACATTTTTGATGGCTTTCATAGGAATTTTGGTCATTAAGACGCACCTTGTAGAAGTCGAAGAAAAGGTAGATATTGCCCAAGAAAGTGTCACTTTGAAGACATTGCTGAAACATATCACTCAATCTTTATGGGCTTTAAAAGGATATCCAGTTGTCCTTGAATTATTGTTGGTTTCGATTTTGGGTCAAGTGATTCTTAGCTCACTCTTGCCTATGTCAACCTTGATGTTACTAAAAGCTCCATTCTATTCCTTAGAGACCGCACAGGCGATTGCTGTTTTATCGATTGCTCTGTTTATGGGGGCTATTTTGGGAAATCTGTTCAGTGGTTCTTATTTGAAACATGTATCTACAAAACTTATAGTGAGTATGAGTCAGATTACACGCTTGCTCATCATAATTGGATTTTTCTATGAAAATTTCTTGATAGTATTACTGTCTTCGTTTTTTTGTGCTGTTACTGTGGGACTTGTCAGTCCTCGTATCAGTAAGTATATGTTTACCTTGATACCAGAGGATAAGATAGGGGCTGTGCAATCAGGATTAGCAGCAGTTAGTATCGTTATTCCAGGCATAATCACAATGGGAATTGTTGGCCTAGCTAGTGTTAGAGGATTTAAGTTGGCTTGTCTACCCTTGCTATTGACGGTGTTTATTGTATTTTATATTTTAAGACAAACTCGCAATTTGGATTAGGACTATAGGGAAAGATTAAAACTCTATCATGTCTATCGTGAGTAACTCCCACTGAGGAGATGATGAAGTCCTTTAGTGCACCCTCCTAAAAAATTAGGGGGTCCTGTCGAAGACATCGTATTTCAAGGGAGGCACGTCTATTTTCCGAGATTTTAGCTCGCATTCAAATAACATGATATAAGAGCGTTAAAAAATCGACAGAAAATTAGGGGGACTGACGAAGAAATCGTATTTCAAGGGAGGCTCGTCTATTTTCCGAGATTTTAGCTCGCATTCAAATAACATGATATAAGAGCGTAAAAAATCGACAGAAAATTAGGGATCCTACCGAAGAAATTGTATTTCAAGGGAGGCACGTCTATTTTCCGAGATTTTAGCTCGCATTCAAATAACATGATATAAGAGCGTAAAAAATCGACAGAAAATTAGGGATCCTACCGAAGAAATTGTATTTCAAGGGAGGCTCGTCTATTTTCCGAGATTTTAGCTCGCATTCAAATAATCATCACTGTACGTGCACGGCCTCTCCGCAACCCTTGTCGACAAGCTCGATGAAATGGGAATTTTAGGCAATATGCCTGAGGACAACCAGTTGAGCCTGTTTGATGAGTTGTTTTAAGGACTGAAAAAACCATTTTGGAAAGCCCAAAATAGTTTTTACGATGGTTGCAAAAGATTAGACTAGTTTCCAATCAACTTGTGTTCTTTCAGGTAAGTCTTTGCGACTTGGCTTGGAGATTTCCCTTCGACATTGACTTGATAGTTCATATCTTGCATGTCTTTTTCGGTGATTTTACCCGCCAGTTGATTGAGAATACCCTCTAGCTGAGGATATTTTTTCAGCGTTTCTTCGCGCAGGAGAGGGGCACCTTGATAAGGTGGAAAAAGCTGCTTGTCATCCTTGAGTGTTTTAAGGTGATATTCTTGCAATTCACTATCGGTCGAATAAGCATCGATGATGTGGACGTTCCCGTTATCAATCGCCTTGTAGCGGAGAGCAGGTTCCAAGGTCTTAACCTCTAGACTCAGCTTGTAGCGGTCTTTTAGGCCTTTTCCTCCGTCTTCACGATCGTTAAATTCCAAGCTAAAACCAGCCGTTGCGCTTGCCTGAATCTTGGTTAGATCAGAAATTGTTTCTAAGCCATGTTCTTTGGCATAGTCTTCTTTTACAGCAAGGGCATAGGTATTTTGATAGAGCATGGGCTTGAGATAGATGAGTCGATCTTGGGCGAAAATTCCCTTACGGGCAGCTTGATACACTTCTTCTGGGTCGGTAGAGGTGCTTGGTGGTTGCTTTAATAGGGTGGAGGTCACCGTTCCTGTAAATTCAGGGTAAATATCGATTTGGCCAGCTTTCAAGGCTTCATAGACAAAGGTTGTTTTCCCAAAATTGGGTTTTAATTCCACTGCAATGTCTGTCTGATCTTCAATCAATTCCTTGTACATATTGAGCAAAATCTCAGGTTCAGAGCCTAATTTTCCGGCTATAACAATCTTATCCTGCATCATCATGGACATAGGAAAAAGTGAAATGGAGCTGATACAAAAGAGGGCGACAAAGGAGACAAACATGGTCTTGAGACTGCGTTTTTCTACCAGTCCAATCAAATAATGAAAGAGTAAAGCCAAAATAGCAGAGCTAATTGCCCCAATCAGAATGAGAGAGCTGTTGTTGCGGTCAATTCCTAGAAGAATGAAAGAACCGAGCCCACCTGCTCCGATGAGAGCAGCAAGTGTTGCTGTTCCAATCACGAGTACCGTTGCTGTCCGAATCCCTGAAAGAATGACAGGTGCGGCTAGGGCAATCTCGAATTTCTTTAATTTCTCCCAGCGGTTCATCCCGAAAGCAGTGGCTGCTTCTTGGAGAGACGGATCAATTTCCTGCAAGCCAGTGACCGTATTTTGCAGAATCGGGAAAATAGCGTAGACAATCAAGGTCAAAATAGCAGGAATTTTCCCGATCCCAAAAATCGGAATCAAAAGCCCCAAGATAGCTAGAGAAGGAATGGTCTGGAGCATACCTGTAAATTGCAGCAGGAGATTAGCCAAGCGCTCACGTTTGGAGACGAGAATGGCAAGGGGAATGGCGATTAAAATCGCACAGGCTAGCGCCACAAAAGAAATCTGCAAGTGTTCACCAAGAGCCAAGACCCAGTCTTCTTTGCGGTCTAAAAAGGTTTGAATCAAGTCGTTCATAAGGCCCTCCTATACATGAAAGAAATCAGCGACAAACTGGGTCGCAGGAGCTTCTTGGATATGTTCAGGGGTATCTAGTTGCAAGATTTCTCCCTGATCCATAATCGCAATACGGTCGCCCAACTTCATGGCTTCTGCCATATCGTGGGTCACAAAAATCATGGTCATTTGAAATTCCTTTTGAATGTCTTTAACCAAGTCCTGTAATTGCTCCCGTGAAATTGGATCAAGTGCGCTGAAAGGCTCATCTAGCAACAAGACCTTGGGGCGAGCGATAATGGCACGCAAAATCCCAATACGTTGCTGCTCCCCGCCAGAGAGCTCACTGGGCATGCGGTGGAAATACTCCTCGGCAGGAAGTCCGACTAATTCCAGTAATTCCTTGGTTCGGGTTTCGATTTCCTTCTTGCTCCATTTTTTCATCTCAGGAATCAGAGCAATATTTTCTGCCACAGTAAGATTTGGGAAGAGGGCGATTTGTTGCAACACATAGCCAGTTGAAAGGCGTAGTTCCCGCAGATCATAGTCTTTGAGGCGCTTGCTGTCCAGGTAAATATCTCCCTCATCTGGCTCAATCAAGCGGTTGAGCATCTTGAGCGTCGTTGTTTTTCCGCTACCGCTTGCGCCTACTAGGACAAAAAATTCACCGTCGCAAATGGTAAAAGCTTGGTCTTTCAGCACGTATTTTCCATTAAATTGTTTGCTGACGTGTTTAAATTCAATCATCGGATCTCTCACTTTCTAAAAAAATAAGAAAAAAGGATTTAAAGGATTTACTCCTTAACTGTTCAAACTCGAAAAGTCGTTTTTTGGAGACTATAATAGTAAAGTGATGTCTATTCAGTATAGCGCATCTATTAAATCTATTCAAAAATATTGTTCAAAAAGTAGAAAAAACATAGATGATAGCAGAAAATATCTTCCTATGGAAAAATATGATACAATAAGGAGGAATTGAATGAAAAAAGGAGTCAATCATGGTATTACCAAATTTTAAAGAAAACCTAGCAAAATATGCGAAGTTACTCGTTTCAACAGGAATCAATGTGCAACCAGGTCATACAGTTTCCTTGACCATTAGTGTCGATCAAGCGGAATTGGCTCGCTTGATTGTCAAAGAAGCCTATGCCAAAGGGGCTGTAGAAGTGCTTGTCAACTGGCAAGATGATGTCATTTTGCGTGAGCGCTACTTGAATGTACCGATTGAGCGTCTAGAGACCATTTCTGAGCAACGGATTGCTGAGATGAATTATATTCTAGACCATAAAGCTAGTCGCTTGGTGGTGTTATCTGAAGACCCAGGTGCTTTGGACGGTATTGACCCAGAAAAGCTCTCTCGTGCGACACGCGCAACAAGCATTGCCTTAAATCCAATGCGTCAAGCGACTCAAGCCAACAAAATCAGCTGGACTTTGGGGGCAGCTGCAGGACTAGAGTGGGCGAAGAAAGTCTTTCCAGATGCTGTAAGTGATGAAGAAGCCGTTGACCTTCTTTGGGACCAGATTTTCAAAACTTGCCGTGTCTATGCTGATGATCCGGTAGCTGCATGGAAAGAGCATGAAGAGCGCCTTGTAGCTAAAGCTGCTATTTTGAACAAAGAACAGTTTGTTAAACTCCACTATACTGCACCAGGTACAGACTTGACACTCGGTATGCCGAAGAACCACTTGTGGGAAGCAGCTGGCTCTATCAATGCTCAAGGGGAACACTTTATCGCCAATATGCCAACAGAAGAAGTCTTTACAGCGCCTGATTACCGAGTAGCAGATGGTTATGTGACCTCAACCAAGCCACTCAGCTACAATGGAAATATCATCGAAGGTATCAAAGTGACTTTCAAAGACGGTGAGATTGTTGATGTTACCGCTGAAAAAGGTGATGAAGTCATGAAGAAATTGGTCTTTGATAATGCTGGCGCCCGCGCTCTCGGTGAGGTTGCCCTCGTACCAGACCAAAGCCCGATTTCTCAATCAGGTGTGATTTTCTTCAATACCCTCTTTGATGAAAATGCTTCAAACCACTTGGCAATTGGTCAAGCCTATGCCTTCAGTATTGAAGGTGGTGTTGACATGACCAATGAGGAATTAGAAGCAGAAGGTCTTAACCGTTCAGATGTCCATGTGGACTTCATGATTGGTTCAAACAAAATGAACATTGACGGAATCCGTGAAGACGGAACAGCTGTGCCAATCTTCCGCAACGGTGAGTGGGCGATTTAACTGCAACAATAGAAAGTAGGTTGTAGACATGATTGGAAGTTTACTGGTTGGCTTGCTTGTAGCAATCATTGCTGCAGCTATTACCAACCGTGGTGAAAAAATGGGCTGTATTGGCAAGATTCTTTTAGGACTTGCTGGTGCCTGGGTCGGCCAGCTCCTCTTTGGAGACTGGGGACCCCATATTGCAGACACAGCTATCGTTCCTTCCGTATTAGGAGCTGTTATCCTTCTAGCCATTTTTTGGGAACGAGGGAGTTAAGAAAACCCCCAGACTAGTATGCCTAGCCTGGGGGTTCTGTTGTTTCAGTTTACTGTTTGGTCAAGACAACTGTATCGTTAAAGTCATCTTCGCTGATATCTTCAATAGTCAATGTGTTGCCGTCTAAGAAATAACGCTCGGTATCGTCACCGATGATGATACGCTGATTGCTTGGGTCAATCGTGACATTTTTGATTTCTTGCTCACCATCTGGTTCAACCTGAGTCCAAGTACCAGATGTTCCAGTGATGACAAGGGTTACTTCGTCTTCTTCGTCGCGTCCTTTATAGGTTCCGTCCAAGTCACCAGTTTGTGTGGCAGCTGCTGGAGTAGTTGCCGAAGAAGCAGAGGTTGCTTGGCTTGATACTATAGATGAGGTCTGAGAAGTTGCGTTCACGGTACTAGCAGGGCTAGAGCTTGCAGGTGCAGTTTGATTTTGTGTGTTTCCGCAGGCCACAAGGAAGAGTAAAAAGGCAGCTACAGTAGTGAATGATATAATTTTTGTAAATTTCATGGTTATTTCCTTTCAAAGAGAGATTAGCTTCTATTATACTCAAGTTTTAAATGGCTTGGCAAGATTTTTGCTTATGAAAAAACAAGGTCGAAAAAATAAGTTTTGGACCTTGTTGTTTTAACTGCTTGTTTACTCAATCACGAGCATTCCTTCTTTAATGGCAAATGGATGTTCTGGATTGATACGGTCGTAGAACATGATGCCGTTGATATGGTCAATTTCATGTTGGACGACAATGGCGTTAAAGCCTTTGAGTTTGATGCGGTGTTTTTCCCCATTTTTATCGAAATATTCCACTGTTACGCGGGCATGACGTACGACGTAGCCAGGGACTTCTCGGTCAACGGATAGGCAGCCTTCTCCGCCTTCCATAGCGGCCTCTTGAATGGAATGAGAGACGATTTTCGGATTGTACATGACTTCTTTTAGTGCGTATGCCTCAGCCGGTGGATTGCCCTCTTCGTCTTCGGGATTTGGCACAAGAACCGCAATGATGCGTTTTGACACATCGATTTGTGGCGCTGCAAGACCAACTCCACCACGGAGCTTCATTTTTTCTGCCATAACAGGGTCCTGGGAATGCTTGAGGAATTGGAGCATTTTTTCGCCTAAGATAATCTCCTCATCAGACAGTGGAAGTTGGACCTCTTCTGCAATCTTGCGCAAGGTTGGATGTCCTTCACGGATAATATCGTCCATATCGATTAAGTGGCTAGCTTTTGTTAAACGTTCAATTACAGACATAATCTTCTCCTTCTAGTTTCTAAAGACTAGTATAGCACGAAATCAAATAGAAGAAAAGGTGGGTGCAAGGGGAGGAAGAATCTGCTATACTAGTCAATAGAAGGAAAATCTAGTAGTTGTACTGAAAATATCCGTTGGAATAGTGGAAAAAAACAGAAAATAAGGAGATATTGTGAAAACGTTTCTGGGAAAATGGAGTGTTTTAGCCCTCTCATCCATGTTGGTTTCAGCTTTTTCAGTTTCACCAGCCCTGCCCTTGATGTTGGAGCATTTTAAGAACTATCCGAAAGAGCAGGTCGAAGTTCTGATTTCCACGCCATCCTTTTTTGTTTTGGTGGTTCTGCTGCTGAATCGCCCGCTCAACCGTCTATTCAATGAAGGTCAGATGATTGTGACTGGACTTTTGATGATGAGTCTAGGAGGGATGTTGCCTCTCGTAGCGCAGGAGTATTGGATTGTCGTTCTATCTCGGATGTGCTTTGGTCTCGGTGTCGGCATGATCAATGCCAAGGCGATTTCTATGATTAGCGAGCGGTATGAAGGTGTAGAACGCATTCAGATGTTGGGCTTTCGAGGTTCGTCAGAAGTGGTCGGATCAGCCTTTTTTACCATGCTAGTGGGGCAATTGATTAAAAGCAAGTGGAGCTACGCATTTGCCATTTATGGCTTTGGTCTCATCGTTTTGCTGTTCTATCTCTTTTTTGTTCCCAAAAAGAAAGCACCAGTAGTGAATGAGTCGGCTTCCTATGCTCCATTAAGCCCTTTCTTACGTTTACAGGCACTGGAGCTGGCCCTTTTTGCAGGTTGGAATGTCTGTATTAGTTCCTGCATTAGTCTGCGAATACCCCTGATTGTGACAGAGAGTGGTCTTGGAACGCCCTCGTCTGCTAGTTTGGTCCTCAGCCTTTATCAGCTGGTTGGGATTGTCTCGGGTCTTGCTTTTGCTCCGCTTTTGAAAAAATGTGGCTCGCGCTTGCTCGCTCTATCCTATCTCGCCCTAGCTTTATCAACTCTAGGGATTGCCCTTTCATCGCAGCTTGTGTTTCTTGCTTTTACTGCGCTAGGTGCAGGGTTTGTCAATAGTGTCCTGATGACTGCAGTCTTTCATGAATTGGCAGAAGAAATGCCTGCGCCCCTTCTTAACAATGCAACGGCAATCGTGCTAGTAGGCTGCAATCTAGGCGGTGCCTTGTCTCCCTATGTCCTAAAAGGAATTGGACTTCTAGGAGAACATTATCCGTTTATTTTTAGCGTTTTTGCAGTTAGCTGTATCAGCTTTGCCTTGCTTGCTTTTATGACAATCAATAGGAGGAAATCAGATGCGTCTGGATAAATTTTTAGTAGAATGTGGTATTGGCTCTCGAACAGAGGTCAAGAAAATCCTCAAATCAGGCAGGGTGACGGTCAATCAAGCGGTGGAAAAATCTGCCAAGGTCCAGATTGATGAACAGAAAGACCAGATTGCCTATCAGGGCGACGTTTTGACCTATGAGAAATTTGTCTACTATCTCTTAAATAAGCCAAAAGGTGTGATTTCTGCAACAGAAGATGATAAACACCGGACAGTCTTGGATTTGCTAGATGATACCGCTAGACATAAAGAAGTCTTCCCTGTTGGACGACTCGACATTGACACGCATGGACTCTTACTGTTGACCAATAATGGAGCATTGGCCCATGAAATGTTATCACCTAAAAAGCATGTGGACAAGGTCTATCAGGCTGAAGTGGCAGGTGTCATGACAGTAGAAGATATTGAACGCTTTGCGCGTGGAATCGAGCTAAAAGACGTTACCTGCCAGCCCGCTGATTTGGAAATTTTAGAGGTAAGGGAAGAGACGCAAGCCACGTGCGTGCAGATCCGTATTGCAGAAGGCAAATTCCACCAAGTTAAACGCATGGTGGCAGCCTGTGGCAAACAAGTGACGGATTTAAAGCGTCTTAGCATGGGGCCGTTACGCTTGGATGAGAGACTCCTCTTAGGAGAATGGCGCAGACTAACCGTAGCCGAGTTGGAAAGCCTCGCTATATTTGGAGTAGAGTTATAATGGACTGATGATGTTTCATCAAATAAAAGAACTAGCCAAATCAATCATTTTGTGGTAGACTAATACAAGCATAGGTTTTTAAACTCATCCCGTGAGGTGAGAAAGACAAATACGGATTACCACTTTGATAGTGTATAACAAAGGCCTATGACTATAGAAACGTTACATGGGCTTTTTTGTGTGCCCAAAGGAGGATTATGAAAGAATCAGTTCGTTTATTGCTGGATGTGGATGAAAAGCCGTCATTTGGCCAAGGTATTTTGCTCAGTTTTCAGCACGTGTTTGCCATGTTTGGTGCAACGATTCTAGTGCCCTTGATTTTGGGCATGCCGGTCTCTGTTGCTCTCTTTGCCTCAGGTGTGGGAACCTTGATTTACCAAGTTGCAACCCAGTTTAAGGTGCCGGTCTATCTCGGTTCATCCTTTGCCTATATTTCAGCGATGGCACTTGCCATTAAAGAGTTAAACGGGGATGTGTCTGCTGCTCAGACAGGGGTACTCTTTGTTGGTTTAATCTATGTCTTGATTGCAGCCTTGGTGAAAGTTATTGGGACCAAGTGGATTGATAGCCTCTTGCCACCGATTGTGATCGGTCCAATGATTATCGTTATCGGGCTTGGCTTGGCCAATTCAGCCGTGACAAATGCAGGCTTTGTCGCAGACGGAGACTGGCGCAAGGTTCTTGCAGCGATTGCGACCTTCTTAATTGCAGCCTTTGTCAATACAAAAGGAAAAGGCTTTATGAAGATTGTGCCATTTCTGATTGCGATTATCGGAGGGTACGTAGTGGCCTTGGCGCTTGGCTTGGTTGACTTTACACCTGTTCTTGAAGCTCCTTGGCTTGAATTGCCACGCTTCTATTTGCCATTTAAGACGGGTGTCTTTGAGCAATATAAACTCTACTTTGGACCAGAAATGCTTGCGATTTTACCGATTGCAGTGGTGACGGTAGCAGAGCACATCGGTGACCACACCGTCTTGAGCCAAATTTGTGGTCGTCAATTCTTGAAAAATCCAGGTTTGAATCGGACCTTGATTGGAGACGGGGTAGCGACTGCGGTATCTGCCTTTATCGGAGGTCCTGCCAATACGACCTACGGAGAAAATACAGGAGTTATCGGCATGACGCGTATCGCTTCTGTATCGGTGATTCGTAATGCCGCACTTATTGCGATTGCTTTTAGTTTCCTTGGGAAATTCACTGCCCTAATATCGACCATTCCAAGTGCAGTTCTAGGTGGGATGTCTATCCTACTCTACGGTGTTATTGCAAGTAACGGCTTGAAAGTCTTGATTGAAAGCCGAGTCGATTTTGGACAAGTTCGCAACCTCATCATCGCAAGTTCAATGCTCGTTTTGGGACTTGGTGGTGCTGTCTTAAATATCGGAGCAATCACCCTTTCAGGAACGGCGCTGAGTGCGATTGTGGGAATCATCCTCAACTTGATTTTGCCACGTGAAGCGCAGAAATAGTTGACAAAGACAGAAAAGATTGATAGAATAATGAGGTCCTAAGGACAAGAATTAGCCTTTCTTGGTCACGGGTTGCCAACCTGTTACTCGGATGTGGCTCAAATACAAAGGAGAAAATACTCATGGCAATCTCAAAAGAGAAAAAAAATGAAATCATGGCGCAATACGCTCGCCATGAAGGTGATACTGGTTCAGTTGAAGTACAAGTAGCTGTGCTTACTTGGGAAATCAACCACTTGAACGACCACATCAAACAACACAAAAAAGACCACGCAACTTACCGTGGATTGATGAAAAAAATCGGTCGCCGTCGTAACTTGTTGGCTTACTTGCGTAAGACAGACGTTAACCGTTACCGCGAATTGATTCATTCATTAGGTCTTCGTCGTTAATTTGATGAAAGAAAGCTCTCCCAGTCAGGGAGGGCTTTTTCTGCATTTAGTCCAATAGAATGGTAATATTTGAGCCTAAAATGAGGAAAAGGCTCTTAATAAATGTCATACCGAACTTTTCACGACTTTTAGAATCTGTATTTATAAGCGAAGTAATTCTAATCGGGCGCTTATTTTACGATAATCTAGGCGTTTTTTGAAGGAATACTGACTGTATTTCGAAAAAAAGCAACGATGAATAGCGAAAAATAGGCCCTGAATAGAGTTGCTGAGCTGTGAATACAGGTTCTTATCTGTATTCCGTAGAAATTCGCTTTTCCTTCGTTTGTTTTTCGGCTAAAATATGATAAAATAAACAAGATACGTGGTTTTGTGCAAAGTTGAGTTTGGGAGTGTCCCAGGTTGAGCTTTGTAGAAAACACGTCATCCTCTTTGAACAAAAAAAGACTGGGCTGTGTGTCTACTTTTGAGGTTCTGGAGAATATTTTATTAAACTTAGGAGATACAAATGGTAAAACAAACATTTGAAATGACGTTTGCAGGCCGTCCGCTCGTTGTTGAGGTCGGTCAGGTCGCAAAACAAGCAAACGGAAGCGTCGTTGTCCGCTACGGCGAAAGTACAGTCCTCACTGCGGCTGTCATGTCGAAAAAAATGGCAACAGGAGACTTTTTCCCTCTTCAAGTCAACTATGAGGAGAAGATGTATGCAGCTGGGAAATTCCCAGGAGGCTTTAACAAGCGTGAAGGTCGTCCGTCAACAGATGCAACCTTGACCGCTCGTTTGATTGACCGTCCGATTCGTCCGATGTTCGCTGAAGGCTTCCGCAACGAAGTGCAGGTCATTAACACTGTCTTGTCTTATGATGAAAATGCAAGCGCCCCAATGGCAGCGATGTTTGGTAGCTCTCTTGCCTTGTCTATCTCAGATATTCCCTTTAACGGCCCAATCGCAGGTGTTCAAGTCGGCTATGTGGACGGGGAATTGATCATCAATCCAACCAAGGAAGAGACTGAAGTTTCCTTGTTAGAGTTAACCGTGGCTGGAACGAAAGATGCCATTAACATGGTTGAGTCTGGTGCGAAAGAACTTTCAGAAGATGTCATGCTTGAAGCCCTTCTAAAGGGTCACGAAGCGGTGAAAGAATTGATAGCCTTCCAAGAGGAAATCGTAGCACAAGTCGGCAAGGAGAAAGCAGAAGTTGAATTGCTCCATGTGGATCAAGACTTGCAAGCTGAAATCATTGCAGCCTATAACAGCGACTTGCAAAAAGCGGTTCAAGTAGAAGAAAAATTAGCCCGTGAAGCAGCAACCAATGCGGTGAAAGAGCAAGTGACCACTGCCTATGCAGAAAAGTATGCAGACCATGAAGAATTTGACCGCATTATGCGCGATGTGGCGGAGATTCTAGAACAAATGGAACACGCAGAAGTGCGCCGCTTGATTACAGAAGACAAGGTTCGTCCTGACGGTCGCCGTGTGGATGAAATTCGTCCGCTTGAAGCTGCGGTTGACTTCTTGCCGCGTGTGCATGGTTCAGGTCTCTTCACTCGTGGACAAACCCAAGCCTTGTCTGTCTTGACCTTGGCACCAATGGGAGAAACACAAATTGTGGATGGCTTGGACCCTGAGTATAAAAAACGTTTCTTACACCATTACAATTTCCCTCAATATTCTGTAGGGGAAACTGGACGTTACGGTGCGCCAGGTCGTCGTGAAATTGGTCACGGTGCTCTTGGGGAACGCGCTCTTGAGCAAGTATTGCCAAGTCTTGAAGAATTCCCATACGCCATTCGTCTGGTAGCAGAAGTGCTTGAATCGAACGGTTCGTCTTCACAAGCCTCTATCTGTGCAGGAACACTTGCCCTTATGGCTGGTGGTGTGCCAATTAAGGCTCCTGTCGCAGGGATTGCCATGGGCTTGATTTCAGATGGGACCAACTATACTGTCTTGACGGATATCCAAGGTCTTGAAGACCACTTTGGAGATATGGACTTTAAAGTAGCTGGTACACGTGACGGAATTACTGCTCTTCAAATGGATATCAAGATAGAGGGAATTACAGCAGAAATCCTGCAAGAAGCCCTTGCTCAGGCCAAGAAAGCTCGCTTTGAAATCTTGGATGTCATTGAAGAAGCTATTCCAGCTGTGCGTCCAGATTTAGCACCAACTGCGCCGAAGATTGATACCATTAAGATTGATGTGGATAAAATCAAGATTGTCATCGGTAAAGGTGGCGAAACGATTGATAAGATTATCGCAGAGACAGGTGTCAAGATTGATATTGACGAAGAAGGGAACGTAGCGATTTACTCAAGTGACCGCGATGCTATTAACCGTGCCAAAGAAATCATCGCAGGCTTGGTGCGTGAAGCTAAAGTTGATGAAGTCTACCGTGCTAAGGTTGTCCGCATTGAAAAATTCGGTGCCTTTGTGAACCTCTTTGACAAGACAGATGCCCTTGTCCATGTATCTGAAATGGCTTGGACTCGTGTGAACAAAGTCGAAGATTTGGTGCAAATCGGCGATGAAGTGGATGTCAAAGTCATCAAGATTGATGAAAAAGGCCGCGTGGATGCGTCCATGAAAGTTCTCCTTCCTCGACCAGAGAAGATTGAGCAAGCAGAACCAAGAGAAAAAACAGACCGCCCACGTCGTCCAAGAGAAAAGAAAGAAAATAGCAATTTTGGGGAATTCAAGTTCCACAAGGTTGAAAAATAGAAAGTAGAGTAAGACAAGTTCTTTAGAACTTGTCTTATCCACAATAAAGGAGAAAAAATGGGTTGGTGGAAAGACACCATTGAGATTGTAAAAGAAAAAGATCCAGCAGCACGTACGACTTTAGAAGTGCTCTTAACCTATCCAGGGGTCAAAGCCCTTGCTGCCCATCGGGTATCGCATTTTCTATGGCGGCACAATTTAAAGTTGCTGGCACGGATGCACAGCCAATTTTGGCGTTTTTGGACGCAGATAGAGATTCACCCAGGTGCACAAATTGCAAGCGGGGTCTTTATTGATCATGGGGCAGGATTGGTCATTGGGGAAACAGCTGAGATTGAATCAGGTGTTATGCTCTACCACGGAGTGACCCTTGGAGGGACTGGAAAAGATTGTGGAAAGCGGCATCCGACTGTGCGCAGAGGTGCCCTTATCTCAGCCCATTCTCAAGTGATTGGCCCCATTGAAATTGGTGAAAATGCCAAGGTCGGAGCAGCAGCGGTGGTTCTGTCAGATGTACCAGCAGATGTGACGGTCGTTGGCATGCCGGCAAAAATTGTTCGGATTCATGGCAAAAAAGATGAAGAAGCAATCCGTCCCTTACAGGAAGCACGAGAAGCAAGTTATTATTCTGCCAAGTTGTAAGAATGAAGAACAGAGCACGCCATGCTCTTAGAAGAATTTGAATCGGTCAAAGCTGTTATTGAGCCAGAAATGGTGCACCACGAAGAATGAAACCTCAATATTCTAATCTTTTTTGATAGCCAAGGAGTTACATGATGAAGAATAAAGATTTTTTCAAGCGTTATTGGCATTATTTCGTTACGATGATTGGTGCTATCATCTTGATGATTGTTCGTCTCTTACAGGACCAGATAGATTCTGCTCTTATTTGGGGAGCTCTTGCGCTCCTTTGGCTCGTTCGGCTTTACAGAGCTTATAAGAGACGCTAAAGTTCTCGTGTTACCCTCTTATTTATAGAGATGGTTCGCAGAGATGCGGACAGACGATTTCCGATAGAAAGGAAGGAGCGAGGAAGAAATTCAGCGCTCAAGAATAAAACGATGATTAGGATTTATGATACCATGACACGAAGTCTCCGAGAGTTCGTGCCTTTAGAGGCAGGCAAGGTCAAGATGTATGTCTGTGGACCAACTGTATATAACTATATTCATGTTGGGAATGCCCGTTCGACCGTTGCTTTTGATACCATTCGGCGTTATTTTGAGTACCGTGGTTTTGAGGTGACCTATATTTCGAATTTTACCGATGTCGATGATAAGATTATTAATCGTGCCAAGGAAGAAGGAATTACGCCGCAAGAAATCGCTGAAAAATACATTGCAGCCTTTACCGCAGATGTGGAAAAATTAGGGGTTAAACCTGCTACTAAACACCCTCGCGTTATGCACTTTATGGAGGAAATTGTAGTCTTTATCGAGGAATTGATTGCAAAAGACTATGCCTATGAGGCAGGAGGGGATGTCTATTTCCGTGTTGAAAAGTCAAAAAACTATGCAGCCTTAGCCAATAAAACGCTGGAAGATTTAGTGTTAGGAGCTAGTGGTCGGACAGATGAAGAAACAGCCCGTAAGGAAAATCCAGTAGACTTTGCCCTCTGGAAATCGGCTAAAGCAGGTGAGATTTCATGGGATAGCCCTTGGGGAGCAGGCCGTCCGGGTTGGCATATTGAATGTTCTGTTATGGCGACAGAAATTTTGGGAGACACGATTGATATTCATGGTGGTGGTGCAGATTTGGAATTCCCTCACCATACCAATGAAATCGCCCAGTCAGAAGCCAAAACAGGGCAGACCTTTGCCAATTATTGGATGCACAATGGCTTTGTCAATATTGATAATGTCAAAATGTCTAAATCTTTGGGTAACTTTATTACTGTTCACGATGCACTTGAAACGGTTGACGGACAGGTCTTGCGCTTCTTTTTTGCTACTCAACATTACAGAAAACCCATTAATTTTACCGAAAAAGGGGTGCTAGACGCAGAAGTCAATCTCAAGTATTTGAAAAATACTTATGAGCAATCTTTTACTGACAATGTGGATATGGAACGCTTAGCGACATTTGAAAGTAAATTTTGCCAGGCGATGGATGAAGACTTTAACACGGCAAATGGAATTACCGTCGTCTTTGAAATGGCCAAGTGGATCAATTCTGGAAATTATAATGCGGACATAAAAACGGCATTT
Source organism: Streptococcus respiraculi (assembly GCF_003595525.1). NCBI lineage: Bacteria > Bacillati > Bacillota > Bacilli > Lactobacillales > Streptococcaceae > Streptococcus > Streptococcus respiraculi. The sequence goes on from NZ_CP022680.1 coordinate 378,998, forward strand.
GAGAAAATGGTAGCAGTCTTTGGGATTGTTTTTGAGGAAGAGGTGTTAGATAGTGCGATTGAAGCCTTGATTGAACAACGTCAAGCAGCACGGGCAGCCAAAGACTTTGCAAAGGCAGATGAGATTCGTGATCAACTAGCTGCACAGGGAATCAAGCTTCTTGATACCAAGGACGGAGTGAGGTGGACGCGTGATTGATGTAACACTCATCAATGGGATTGCTCTTGCGTTTGAGGGGGATGCCGTCTATTCCATGTATATTCGTAGGCACTTGATTTTTAAAGGCTTGACCAAGCCTAATCACTTGCACAGAGAAGCCAACCGATATGTTTCTGCTAAAGCGCAAGCTGCGCTCATCTCTAAAATGCTGGACGAGGAATTTCTCAGCGAAAAGGAAGTTGACATCTACAAACGTGGTCGCAATACTAACAGCCACACTAAAGCAAAAAATGCGGATGTCGTGACTTATCGCATGTCTACTGGTTTTGAAGCGGTGCTTGGTTACCTCCACATGACGAATCAAATGGAACGACTTGAGGAAGTAATTAACTGGTGTATCGAAAATGGATAGGAGGTCCTATGCAGACTGAACCGCTTTTTTCAAACAAGAGTAAAGTAAGGAGAGAGGGAAATTCCCACTTGTTAGACAGCCAAGAGGCGCTAGCCTTTTTTCCAGCTGCTACCATAGTGGATACGCCAACTCACGAGGCTAATCAGCTCGCCTTTTCCTTATCAAATGGTCAGTGGTTGCAGGTAGAAAAAAAGAGCCTGACAGAGCGAGAACGCTATTTGCTGTCTCTTTCGACTGGCGATGAAGCAGTCTACTCTCGACATCCCTGGTACCGCTTTTTAGTCAAGGGAGTAGGGACAATGCCTCAGCAGATGAGTTCCATGCAATGGATTCATGTGCATCATTCCCTATCTGCGCTTGAGGAAAAAGAGGAGTTACAGGCTTGGCTTGAGGTTATGCGTTCCTTGTTATCCAATCGAGTAGTGGATTTTCAAGTGACAGCCCATGAGACTGTTTTTGTACTGGATCAAAGCACCTTCATTCCAATCCAGGAAGTGTTAGCTGATACCCTGTCTGCCATGGAATTTGACTTCGGCTTGAAGCTGACTATGTTGGTCGGGCAAATGTGGTCACAGGTAGCAGACGAGGACTGGACAAGGATTTTTCAAGCAGAACACCAGCTCTTTGTCGCTTGGCAAGAGCGGTTCCAATCCTCACGCGTCCTAACTTTTGGACAGGCCTTTCTGTGGGGGCAAGGACAGGAATTTTCGCTTGCTTCCTTGCGGCATCAACTATCTCACATGATTAGCCAACAAGACCAGTTGGCAGACAGTATTCTTGCCTTGTGGGAAGAAGCAGCTGTAGTCACAAAAGCGGCGCAGCGCCTCTATGTGCACCGCAATACGCTCCAATACCGCCTTGAAAAATGGCTTGATGTCAGTGGTCTGCAACTCCGCAATTTGACGGATTTAGCAGTTTGTTACCAAATCGTATTGGAAGAAAGGTAGTCTAGTGACGGAATACGAAAAGGCTTTTGTGCAACTTGTACAAAAGCTATTTTTCTTTTTGTTCACATTGACAGGGAAAAATAAAGCGTTTTCATATATACTAAAAGAGTAAGAACATGTATTCACAGTTCAGCAACTCTCTTCGGGGCTTATTTTTCGCTACTCATCGTTGCTTTTTTTCGAAATACAGTCAGTATTCCTTCAAAAAAACGCCTTGATTATCGTAAAATAAGCTCCCGATTAGAATTACTTCGCTTATGAATACAGGTTCTAAAAGAAAGCGAGGTTTGAACATGGTTCAATTAAATCTAAAAAATATCTACAAAAAATATCCAAACAGCGAACACTATTCTGTTGAGGATTTCAACCTAGACATTAAGGACAAGGAATTTATCGTATTTGTAGGTCCTTCAGGATGTGGAAAATCAACAACTCTTCGTATGATTGCTGGTCTTGAAGATATTACAGAAGGTGAAGCATACATTGATGATGTCTTGATGAATGATGTGGCACCAAAAGACCGTGACATTGCCATGGTTTTCCAAAACTATGCTCTTTACCCACATATGACTGTATTTGACAACATGGCCTTCGGTTTGAAATTACGTAAATACAGCAAAGATGAAATCAAAAAACGGGTAGAAGAAGCAGCTGCTATCCTTGGTTTGACTGAATTCTTGCAACGGAAACCAGCAGACCTTTCAGGTGGACAACGCCAACGTGTTGCCATGGGGCGTGCGATTGTCCGTGACGCAAAAGTGTTCTTGATGGATGAGCCATTGTCAAACTTGGACGCAAAACTTCGTGTATCTATGCGTACAGAAATTGCGAAAATCCACCGTCGTATCGGTGCGACAACTATTTACGTAACCCATGACCAGACAGAAGCGATGACACTTGCTGATCGTATCGTTATCATGAGCGCGACTAAAAATGAAGCAGGAACTGGTACAATCGGACGTATCGAACAAATCGGTACACCAGAAGAATTGTACAACTCTCCTGTTAACAAATTTGTCGCAAGCTTTATCGGAAGCCCAGCGATGAACTTCTTCAATGTGACCTTGAAAGATGGTGTTCTAACAGATGGAGACAATTTGTCAGTCCGCTTGCCAGAAGGTCGCAGAAAACATTTGGAAGAAAAAGGCTACGAAGGAAAAACGTTCACACTTGGTATCCGTCCAGAAGACATCAAGGCTTCACAATTGGAATTGGAAGCTTATCCAGATAGCATTGTAACATCAGAAGTAGTGGTATCTGAATTGCTCGGTGCGGAGTCTATGCTTTATAGCCGTGTCGGCTCAACTGAGTTTGTATCTCGTGTGGATGCGCGTGATTTCCACAAACCAGGTGAAAAAGTGCGCTTAGCCTTCAACCTCAATAAAGCACACTTCTTCGACAACACTACAAATAAAGCAATCGTCTAACATTTGGATATATATCAAAACTCCCTACCATTAGTGGGGAGTTTATGTCTTATTTGCTTGCGTTTTCTTCTGGATACTGCTCGTAAAAGTCCACTTTGAGCTGGATAAAGGCTTCTATATCATGGAGGAGCTGGAAAAGAGTGGCCCGTGCTTCAAATTCTTCCCGTGTTTGAGGAAGTGGACGCTCACGGAAGGTCTGATGAAAGAGTTCGATATCTTCTAGCAGTTCGTGACCAGGATTTTGTCTACTTAATTGGGAGGCTGTTCGCTCAAAAAGACTGGCTAGAATGACGGCCTCTCGACTTTCAAGGGAGAATGTATTGATGTTATTGGCCATGGTCCGTAGAATTTTATTCTGTGCCAACCGCATTTCAAAATAATGGACTTGATAGTTAGTTTGGTAAAAAACTTGATTGTGGCGATCGAGGTAGACAATATTTAATACCTCTTGAAGAGTTTGATCGAGTTGGATGATAAGTTGTGCTTCATTTCGGCCATCACCGGTTAATAGAAACTCTTGGAAACGAAGGAGAATGGCTTTGAGTTCTTGTTCAACTTGAACATGGTAAGCTTGAATTTTTTTATCTTGCGAAGGCATATAGAGATTGGCAAGAAGAGCAATGCCTGCACCGATGAGAAAGATGGCAAGTTCGTTTCCGAGCAGAGCTAGTGATGTGGTTTGTTCTAAGAAAAGGTGGGTCACAAGAACTGTACAAGGGGCAATGCCTGCCGTCAGATTCGCCTTATACGCAAGTGGGACGTAGAGGCAGAGGTACAGCCCCAAGGTCAGCAAGTGAAAGCCAAAAAGCGAGAAAAGAAGAGCGGCAATCGCAAGAGCTAGAACGGTGGACCAAAGCCTAGCCCAGGCAGTTTTTAGAGAGGCACGCCTTGTATCTAAAACGCTTAAAATAGCGATGATTCCTGCTGATGTAGCATAAGATAGGTGCAAAAAATCGGCTAAGGCAATGGCCACACAAGTCGCCAGTACCAGCTTAATCGTCCGATGAAGTAAAGGCATAGGGTTCTCCTAGTTCTTTTTTGAGTATATAGAAAGAATATGATATTATTGTAGCATAAAATAAGGAGAAAGTATCTGATGAAAAGGATAAAGAAAAATAAGTTGATCGTTGTCAGTATTGGGCTATTTTTGTGTGCAGTAGTGCTTTGCGCATGCGCAGAGGGACAGCAAGAAACAACGTCGAATAGTCCATCAAGTAGCATTAAAAATCGAAAGAAAGAAAAATCGTCTACAGAATTGCAGGAAGAAAAGTCTTCTAGTAGCGAAAAAGAGAAAAGTTCTTCCTCGATGGCTGTATCTTCTTCGACAAGCCCAAATCCTCAAACACAGCCAAGTGCGACAGAAAAAGGTTATTGGAATGCCCAAAAGGCTCAGCGATTACAGGACTATATTTTGGGTTATTGGGGACCAGCTCTAGGGCAGGAATACCGTTCTTATGACCCAATGCACGATGTTGATTTTTATGGGATGCTGATTCCAAGTTATATTTTGAATCCGAGTCTGGATCGAAGTCAGTTCCCAAGTATGGTACCTGATTTTGCTGGGCAAACTCCTTACTTGATTTGGTCAGAAAACGGCCTGGTAGAAGGGAGTCAAATAGCTTTGGTAGCTGTTTATTCCGATATTGAACCGACGAAACGTCTTGCTTCTCATCTGTATCTGTTTACCATCCATCAAGGAATACCAAAGGTTTGGATTACCGAACAGAATCAAGGAAATCCTGAGCGAGTTCTTTATTTCCGAGAAACAGCCAATGAAGAATTAAAGGCTTTCTTTAGCGAATTAGTAGGGGAATAATATGATTCGCATGCTGGGAATTGTTCCCCAATCTGAGTGATATAGGTGATGTTCATTTGGTGAGCTGAAAAGGTTGTAAAACGGGCTATAGTTGGCTCGTTTTTATCATTTTAAACTCTTTAGATACTGGTTAGATATTTTTTCAAAAAAACAGACGAAAATCAGATGAAGCTTAGGGAACCATGAGATGGATCTGATATGATGAACATACCAATATTACAAAAGGAGTCATCCCGACATGAAACGAAAACTAATTGCCCTAGTCAGCTTATGTGCTCTTGTCTTGGTTGGCTGCCATGCAGCCCCAAAGAAGGAGATGAAAAAAGAAACCACATCTAGTTACCGCTACCATAATCTCGTCAGCACCCAAAATACAGAAGAACTCCAAAAAGATTTACAAGAACAAGGTGTTTCAAAAGAAAATTGGCAAGCTCTATCTGCCTTTATAGACAGTTATCATCAGGATAACAAATCGTATGAAAAGGAGGCTAAGGACTGGACAAGTATGGAGCTTGGACAAGATGCAAATCAGTTTACTACGATGTTGGATGAAGCAGAGTACAAAGAAAAGGTCAGCCATTTTCCAAAAGATCTGAACTGCCGTCAAACAGCCTTTTTGCTTCTACGCTCTCTCTTGCGCTATGATACAGACAAGGTGAAACATCTTGCAGAACATCCAGAGTTTCAGACCTTGAAGCAATACCATCCTGAATTGACAGATGCAGACAGTCAGCTATATAGTCTGTTGTTTCTTGACAATCCAGCCTACAAGTCTGCAACTGATTTGACCAAGGCTTGGAAAGACGCAGGTGTTACCTTCTCTAATAAACTACGTCTATTGTCAGCAGTGCAAAATGTAGAAGGTTCTGTGATTAGTATGCATGTTGGCTTAGTGTATGAAAAAGATGGGAAAGTCTATTTCCTTGAAAAGATGGATCCCTCCCTTCCTTATAGACTCAGCGAATTTCAATCGTGGAAAGATTTCCACGAGCATATGCTGACAGGTCGTTTCCAATTCTTTAGAGATAAAATTGCGTTATTAGTTAATGATCAAGACTTGTCTGAGCTAGCAAACATGAAGAAATGAGTCATCTTGTTTAAAGCCAAAAATCCACAAAAGCTATGATAGGATTATCCTGCCTTTGTGGATTTTTTGATGTGTAGTGAGCACTCAATGAATGGTAAAAAGAAGCGGGTTTGCTTGTTCGCACATTATCCAGACAAATGATGGGAAAAAGAATAGAGATTTGCGGGAAATCTACTATTCATTGACTAGCAAATGCCAGTTGAAACTGTTATAATAAAGCTATGAAACAAGTAGAAGAAAATGATATTGTATATGGCGTACATGCAGTAGTAGAAAGTTTGGAAGCTAATCTTGGCAATAAACTCTATCTGCAGGATGATTTGCGTGGAAAAAATGTTGAAAAAATCAAGGCTCTAGCAGCTGAAAAAAAAGTTTCGATTTCTTGGACCTCTAAGAAGAGTTTGACAGATATGACTTCAGGGGCTGTTCATCAAGGATTTGTTTTGCGAGTGTCCGCATTTGCCTACGCAGAGTTAGGAGATATTTTATCCAAAGCAGAGCAGGAAGCTAATCCCCTAATTCTGATTTTGGATGGTCTGACAGATCCGCATAATTTTGGGTCTATCTTACGAACGGCAGATGCAACACAGGTGGCTGGAATTATCATTCCTAAACATCGTGCGGTTGGTGTGACCCCGGTAGTTGCAAAAACCTCGACAGGTGCGGTCGCCCATGTTCCAATTGCCCGTGTGACCAATCTAAGCCAGACCTTGGACACATTAAAAGAAGCTGGGTTCTGGATTTTTGGAACAGATATGGATGGGACTCCTAGTCACAAATGGAATACACAAGGAAAGCTCGCTCTCATTATTGGCAATGAAGGCAAGGGGATTTCTGCCAATATTAAAAAGCAGGTCGATGAGATGATTACTATTCCAATGAAAGGGCATGTCCAAAGTTTAAATGCCAGCGTGGCAGCAGCTGTCTTGATGTATGAAGTATTTCGCAACAAACTATAAGGCTGTAAGAGAAAGCAGAAAAGGAGATTTATGGTCGCATTTAAAATTATGACGGATTCGACGGCAGATGTGCCGCTAGAGTGGATAGAACAATATGGGCTCACCATTATGGGATTGACAGTTGAGCTAGACGGTGTCGTTTATGAAACAGTTGGTGAGAATCGCTTAACCAGTGATGTGTTATTGGAAAAAATGCTAGCAGGTGGCCAACCGACAACTAGTCAGGTCAATGTGGGACAGTTTGAAGCGGTTTTTGCAGAAGCAGCTAAGGCAGGCGAAGCAGTATTGTACCTCGCATTTTCAGCTGCTTTATCAGGAACTTACCAAAGTGCGGTCATGGCGCGTGACATGGTTCTGGAAGCGTATCCAACAGCTGTCATTGAAATCATCAATACCAAGGCAGCAACCATTGGAGAAGGCTACTTGGTCCTCAAAGCAGCACAAGCACGGGAAGCAGGTAGCTCACTTGTTGAGACAGTAGCGCTGATTGAAGACTTAGCACCACGCTTACGGACCTATCTGTTGGTAGATGATTTGCAGCATTTGGTACGTGGTGGTAGACTCTCTAAAGCAGCGGCTCTGATTGGCGGTTTAGTTAATATTAAACCCTTACTTTCGATTGATGCAGAAGGTAGCTTGGTTCCCATTGCCAAACTAAGAGGCAAGAAGAAGGGGATTAAGGAAATGCTCTCTCTGACCTTGCAACAGTTAGATGATCCTTGTGTCATGGTAGCTTATACTGGCGATGTCGAAACAGCCGAGCAATTGAAAGCTACCTTACTAGCAGAATCACAGGTAGAGCAGGTTATCTTAGAGCCATTAGGACCGATTATTGCCAGCCATACAGGAACTGGTGCAATTGCGATGTTATCTATTAGCAAAGACAAGCGGTAATCCGCTTTTCTTTGGAATAAAAAAGAAAACGCTTACCAAGGAGAAAGAAATGAAACGACTATTATCTGCCTATGCAAGCGACGTCATGGCCATGACTAAGTCGGATTTAAAACAAAGTATCAAGGCCAGCGAAGGTCGCATTTTACTAGGGGAAACAGTGGTGACAGCAGCCCCATTAATTGCGGGTGTGTCAAATGCAGAAATGATGTCTGCTTTTGGTTGCGATTTGCTCGTACTCAATGAGTTTGATGTTTTCACGTGTTTTATTCAGGATTTTTACGCCTGTGATAATCCTATTGCAGAGCTGAAGCGGCTAACAGGTCGCCCTATCGGGATCAATTTAGAGCCAGTTGATGATACAAAAGAGGTCTTGGATGAACAAGTCCACCTTTCTTTAGGACGCAAGGTCAGTCCTGCTAGTTTACAAAGGGCTAACGAACTTGGGATTGACTTCATTATGCTGACAGGAAATCCGTCAACAGGTGTGTCTTTAGCAGCCATTGAGTCTGCTATTCGTCTTGCAGTAGAGCATTTTGATGGACTAATCTTTGCAGGAAAGATGCACGGAGCAGGATTAGGTGAAGCGGTGGTCAATGAAGCGGCTTTGTTGGATTTTGTTGCAGTAGGAGCAGATGGCGTCTTGATTCCAGCGGTGGGAACAGTTCCAGGTGTACGAGAAGATATAGTAGCACCAATCATTGAGCGCATTAAACAAGCTGGGGCTTTGGTGATGTCGACGATCGGAACCAGTCAAGAAAGTGCAGATAGTCAGACAGTACGGGAGTTTGGTCTTAGCAATAAGCGTGTGGGTACAGACATTCATCATATTGGAGATGGTGGCTATGGTCGTATGCCAGACCCCGAAAACATCATGGCATTGAGCCTAGCTGTCAGAGGAAAACGCCACACCTATTTCCGAATGGGGCAGTCTATTCTTCGTTAATAATAGCTGTTATTTTGAAATAGCTGTTGAAGAAAAAGATGAGCTAATGTGGCTTATTGGAAGATAGTGGCTCCGTTTTGAACGGCCAATTCCTTGCAGAAAAAAATCAAGAAAAAGAGAGTAGTTAGGCTTGACTTTCTCTCTTTTCTTTTGATATAATGGTAGACGGTATTGTTTACCCCATTTGAAAGGCCCCGGAACCCTTCAAATAACTTGCGGACCGGAACATCCGCCCTGTAAACAAAAACGACATTCATATAGGAGAAATCATGAACAAAACAACATACATGGCTAAGCCAGGTGAAGTTGAACGCAAATGGTATGTAGTAGACGCTACTGATGTGCCTCTTGGACGCCTTTCAGCAGTTGTAGCAAGCGTTCTTCGTGGAAAAAACAAACCAACATTTACACCACATACTGATACAGGTGACTTCGTAATCGTTATCAATGCTGAAAAAGTGAAATTGACTGGTAAAAAAGCAACTGATAAAGTTTACTACACTCACTCAATGTATCCAGGTGGATTGAAATCAATCACTGCTGGCGAACTTCGTTCAAAAAATGCAGTTCGTTTGATTGAAAAATCAGTTAAAGGAATGCTTCCACACAACACTCTTGGTCGCGCTCAAGGGATGAAATTGAAAGTATTCGTTGGTTCTGAGCACAACCACGCTGCACAACAACCAGAAGTTCTTGATATTTCAGGACTTATCTAAGGAAAGGAACAAATAAAGTATGTCACAAGCACAATATGCAGGTACTGGACGTCGTAAAAACGCTGTTGCACGCGTTCGCCTTGTTCCAGGAACTGGTAAAATCACTGTTAACAAAAAAGATGTAGAAGAGTACATCCCACATGCTGACCTTCGTTTGGTTATCAACCAACCATTTGCTGTTACATCAACAGTAGGAAGTTACGATGTTTTCGTAAATGTTGTAGGTGGTGGTTATGCAGGTCAAGCAGGAGCTATCCGCCACGGTATCGCTCGTGCCCTTCTTCAAGTAGACCCAGACTTCCGCGACTCTCTTAAACGCGCTGGCCTTCTTACACGTGACGCTCGTATGGTAGAACGTAAGAAACCAGGTCTTAAGAAAGCACGTAAAGCAAGTCAGTTCTCAAAACGTTAAGAAACGGCTTTATATCAGCTTTTATCAACACTTCATGGTTCACACCATGGGGTGTTTTTTGGTGTATTTTTTTAAAAATTCACACCATTTTTCACACCAAATTCACACCATTTATTCTTTCGGATTTTCATTTAGCGCATTCTTTTTTGAGTTGGCTATGATATAATGAATAGTGAAAATGTTTGATGACGATTCTGTAAGGAAACGGTCTAATGAAATGAGGTTAAGTTGCTATGATTACATCGGAAGAGATAAAGTCGCGTTTATGGAATGGAGCAAATGAATTACGTGGCTCTATGGATGCAAGTCGCTATAAAGATTACATGCTGGGGCTGATGTTCTATAAATTTTTAAGTGATCAAACACTTAAAACCTTTGCGATGACAGCTGGTTTGACAAGTGAGGATAATTGGTATGATGCTTATGTGGAAGCACATGCTACTTATGGTGAGGACTTGGAGAGTATGATTCAGGATGTAGTAGGTTATTATGTCCGCCCAACTCATCTATACCAAACTTGGATAAAGGATATGAACTCCGGTCATTTTGAGGTGCAAAAGGTTGCGGATAGTCTTAGTCAATTTGAGCGTAGTATAGCAGTGACCAAGGGTTCAGATGATTTTAAGGGACTTTTTGCTAATTCGACATTGGATTTGGCAGACACAGCCCTAGGAAGTAACTTAAATGAGCGTAGTAAAAATATTCAGGCGCTAATCCGTTTATTTGAAGATTTAGATATGGTTGCCTTGCAAGATGGAGATGTGCTAGGAGATGCCTATGAGTACTTGATTGGTCAGTTTGCCATGGAATCTGGTAAAAAAGCTGGAGAATTCTACACCCCACATCAAGTTAGTGAAGTGATGGCACAGATTATTGCAACAGATGGTGGGATCTCGTCCATCTATGACCCCACAGTTGGTTCAGGCTCGCTTTTGTTGACTGTTAGGAAGCACTTATCTGACGAGCAACAAAAGAAGTTAAATTATTATGGTCAAGAAAAAAACACAGCTACTTATAACTTGACACGAATGAACCTGTTATTGCACGGTGTTCGTCCAGAGAAAATGACCATAAAAAATGGCGATACCCTATCACACGACTGGCCAGAAGATCCTGAAAGACCAAACGAAGGGGTACAATTTGATGCGGTGGTTATGAATCCACCTTACTCTGTTAAAAATTGGAATCGTTCAGGTTTAAAATCAAGCGATCCTCGGTTTGAGGTCGCAGGTGTACTCCCTCCTGATTCAAAGGGTGATTATGCTTTTTTATTACACGGTTTGTATCACTTATCAACAACAGGGACTATGGCGATCGTCTTACCGCATGGTGTATTATTCCGTGGAGCGGCAGAAGGCGAAATCCGTAAACGTCTGCTTGCGAAAAATCAAATCGATGCAGTTATCGGGCTTCCAAGTAATCTCTTTACCAATACAGGAATCCCAGTATGTATCATTATTTTGAAGAAAAATAGAGGGTTGGATGAACCGGTTCTCTTTATTGATGCATCTAAAAACTTTATCAAATCTGGTAAGCAAAATGCCCTTCAAGAAAAAGATATTGCCAAAATTGTTGATGTCTACCAAAATCGTTTAGAAGAGAAAGGGTACAGTCATTTAGCGACACGTCAAGAGTTGATTCAAAATGACTATAATATGAATATTCCACGTTATGTAGCGGCTATTGATGAAGAAATCCCCCATGATGTAGATGCTCACCTATATGGTGGTATTCCTGAAACAAACATCCAATCATTAAACGTATTAAATCAACTCGTTCCTGACATGCTGAAACAAGCTTTTATAGAGAAATTTCCAGGCTACGTGAAGTTGAAAACATCCACAGAAGAATTTACGAAAGATATTTTTGCACATCCAGCAGTTATAGCAATATCTGAAGAGGTGAAAAAGGTCATATTAGATTATGTTGCAGTCTATTGGAAAGGGCTACATCAGCTAAATCCAGATACCAATACACGGATGTTGAAAGAAAGGATGTTGACAGATATAAAGACACGTCTTGCTGATTTTGAGCTGATTGATAGTTATGAAGGCTATCAAATCATTGCAGAAATCTGGGCAGAAACGCTGACACATGATGCGGAACTCATCGAACAATTGGGCTATTATAAGGCAGGTCGCACACGTGAACCTAATATGGTCACGAGGGGGAAAAATAAAGAGAAGTTTCAAGATGGCTGGAATGGGGTTATTATTCCAAATAGTCTGATTGCTAGTGAACTGTTCGAAAGTGAGCAGTCAGAAATTGAAGGCTTAAAATCGAGAGTAGTAGAAATCGAAAGTGAATTGAGTGAGTTGGTTGAGGCAGCCAAGGTAGAAGATAGCGAAGAATACAATGCTCTCTTTGATACCATTAAGAAAAATGATGAGGGAGAGCCACAAGATAGCTTTGATAATAAACTGTTAAACCAATCCCTGAAGCAAGTAGAACAATCCTCTGCTGAGTATACTCTTTTGAAAAAAGTTGTGGAGAACACCAAGGAAAAAACGACCATCAGCAAGTCCATTAAGGTAAAAGAGCAAGAGTTGAAAGAACTCGTATCGGACCGTATTGAGAAATTAACGGATGAAGAAATCGACCGCCTTCTGTATAAAAAATGGTTTGGCAATGTTGTCAAGAAGGCTGTGGAACTGGTTGAAACACCTCTTAAAGCTGAAATTGCCATTATTGATGAATTGGACAAGCGCTACGGTGAAACCTTAGATGACATGGACGCTGAAATTGCTAAGCTAGAAAAAGAACTGGAAGCCTTAATGAATGAATTGGTGGTGCTGTCATGACAAAAATAGATAAGAACATTCCCAAACGTCGCTTTAAAGAGTTCAAAAATGCTTGCGATTTTCTAGATACAAGAAAAAAATCGTCGGAAGTTGGAGGTGTTTTATGCCAAAACAATTAGTACCTAAACGCCGTTTTCCAGAATTTACGGACGCTTGGGAGAGAAAATCTCCAGTGGAGATTTTCTGCGATTTTCTAGATACAAGAAAAAAATCGTCGGAAGTTGGAGGTGTTTTATGCCAAAACAATTAGTACCTAAACGTCGTTTTCCAGAATTTACGGACGCTTGGGAGAGAAAATCTCCAGTGGAGATTTTCTGCGATTTTCTAGATACAAGAAAAAAATCGCCGGAAGTTGGAGGTGTTTTATGCCAAAACAATTAGTACCTAAACGTCGTTTTCCAGGATTTACGGACGCTTGGGAACAGCGGAGGTTTTCGGAGGTAGCTATAACTAGTAGAGGATTGACCTACAAACCATCTGATATATGTAAAGATGGTGTTCGCGTTTTACGTTCCTCTAATATAGATGAAGATAGATTTGTTTTAAAAGATGATGATGTTTTTGTGAAAAATAATGTAGTGAATATTGGTTATGCAAAAGAGCATGATATTCTTATCACTTCTGCAAATGGTTCATCAAGACTTGTAGGGAAACATGCAATTATAAAAGAAATCGCTGATGAACCAATTGTTCATGGTGGATTTATGTTAATTGCTTCAACTAAATATCCATATTTTATCAATGCTTCTATGAGTTCCTCTTGGTATAAGAAATTTATTGATTTATTTGTATCAGGTGGTAATGGAGCTATTGGGAATCTTAATAAAAATGATTTGGACAATCAAAATATTTTTATTCCGACTGAAGCTGAACAACAAAAAATCGGTGAGTATTTCTCTAACTTCGACCGCCTCATCACCCTTCATCAGCGTAAGCTTGACAAGTTAAAAAATGTCAAAAAGGCTTATTTGTCGGAATTATTCCCTGCTGAAGGAGAGCGTGAGCCAAAACGCCGTTTTCCAGGATTTACGGACGCTTGGGAACAGCGGAAGCTGGGAAATATTCTTCAAGAGAGTAATATTCGTACATCGAATTTTATAAACAACCCATTATATAGTTTAACTATCGAAAATGGTGTCACTCCAAAGACAGAACGTTATGAAAGAAGTTCACTTGTAACAAAAACAGAAGACTTATTTAAAGTAGTTAAACCAAATGAGTTTGTTACCAACCCTATGAATCTTAGATTTGGAGCACTTGGATATAATAAAAATGCCTTTAATGTAGCTGTTTCTGGATATTATGATGTGTTTTCGATTGACGACAATAAATGTAGTGGATTTTGGAACGCATACTTTAAAACTCCTAAAACTATGAAAATTTTTGATGATGTCGCTACCGGTTCTCTTGTCGAAAAACGTAGAGTAAAATATTCTACTCTCCAACAGTTAGACCTCTATATGCCGAATGCTTTAGATGAAAAAATTCAAATCGGAAGATGCATGAATCAAATCGACCGCCTCATCACCCTTCATCAGCGTAAGTTGGATAAGCTAAAAGATTTGAAAAAGGCCTACTTAAATGAACTATTCGTTTGATTTCAGCGTGTGTCCTGTAGGCATAACAGGATATAGAAAGGATGCAGAAAGTATATGAGAGATAAAAATGCCTCTGAGAAGGCCTTTCAGGAAAGTTTTGTAGCAGAATTAACAAAGTACAAGTGGCAAGCACCGGATAAACTGAATGGAAATTTACAGAAAGTAACTGTCCAAGATTTGGTGAACAACTGGAGACAGGAATTGAACCGAATAAACGCCGATATTTTGGAAGGTGTTGCCCTTACTGATGCAGAATTTTCACAAGTTATGTCAAAAGTGAAACAAATTGCCAATAGCTATGAGGCGGCCAAAATCTTATCTATGGAAGGTTCAATTGGTAAGCTTGACGGTATTTATCGTGATTCTCATCCAGATATAACACGCCAGCAGATTACGTTGACACTATTAAAAAAAGCCCAAGTGAGTGGTGGGGATTCGAGTTATCAGGTGGCACGTGAAGTCTGGTCAGAAAGCGGAAATCGTTTTGACTTGGTTCTGTTAATCAATGGTCTGCCACTAATCAATATCGAACAAAAGCGCAGTGATGTGTCACTTGAGGAAGCCATAGGGCAATTTATGCGTTATTACCGCGATGGCGACTATACCAATAACTTTATGGCTTTTTCACAAATGATGATTGCAACTTCCGAGATTGAAACACGGTATTTCGCTACACCAAAATCAATCAATGATTTTAATCCGTCTTTTGTTTTTCATTGGTCTGTTACGCAAAAAGATCAAGATGGCAATCCGATGGGGCAACGTGTAGTAACAGACTATCGTGACGTAATTGAGCACCTACTCATGGTTCCAATGGCCCATCAAATGGTTGGTGACTATCTTATTATTGATGAAGACCCAGTGAATGAAGAAAATCGTCGTCATATGCTGATGCGCCCCTATCAAGTCCATGCTTTACAGGCTGTGGAAAAGGCTGCCTTTGGATGGGATAATCCAGACAAAATCCCACATGGGGGATTTGTTTGGCATACGACTGGTTCTGGAAAAACAATCACGAGTTTTAAAACAGCTCAGTTTTTATCGACACGAACAGAGTTTGATAAGGTCGTATTTTTACTGGATCGTAGAGATTTGGATGAACAGACCTCTAAAGCCTTCAAGGCTTATGCTACCTATGAATCGGTGAATGTGGATGATACGAAGAGTACCTATCAGTTACGAAGACAGCTTACCGCGGCCAAGAGCGGTATTGTTGTGACAACGACCTTCAAATTGAGTTTTTTGGTTAAAGATTTAATCGCTGCACAAGATACTAGCCTAGCAGATAAAAAAATCCTTTTTATCATTGATGAAGCCCATCGGACAACGATGGGAGATATGATGGGAATGATTAAAGAGTATTTCTTTAAAAACGGCTTATTCTTTGGATTTACGGGTACCCCTCTCTTTGATGAAAATAAGGTCAAAGGAAAAATCAACGAGCGTAGCGAGGTCATCAATACAACTGAAAAATTATTTGGTCCTCTCCTTCATCAGTACACGATTGATGAAGCGATTGCGGATGGCAATGTATTAGGATTCCATGTCGATTACATCAATACAGGAGAATTTAGAAGTTACGAAGATTTGCGTGAGCAACTGATTGATACAGTAAGTCAGAAAAAGCCAGAGCTTGGTAAAAAAGCCCTTCAACGACAAGTCCAACAATGGTCGGAATTAGAAGTTGAAAAAAATGCGGTTAAAGAAGGCCTCTTAGTCTACCAAGATAAAACACATATTCCACGAGTGGTGGAGGAGATTCTTTCAAGCTGGCAGGAGCAATCACAAAGTGGAGAGTTTAATGCTATGCTGACAGTTGCTTACAAAGAACGTGTCATTGCCTACTATCATGAATTTAAAAAGCAGATTGCTGAAACATACCAAGTTGGTGAGCATAGCCCTAATATTGCCATGACCTTTAGCTTTGGCAATGAAAATGATCCAGAAAATGTCACGAGAGATGTTATTGAAGAACTGTTTTCTGATTATGAAAAGATGACGGGCGTCTTATTTGTAGCTGGAGACAAGGAGAGAGGCGAACAAGCTTATTTTGAAGACGTAACAGATCGCTTCAAACGAGGAGGTAGTGGTAGAAATCCTAAAAACTTGGACATCATTATCGTAGCTGACCAATTATTGACTGGTTATGATGCCAAACGCTTGAATACCCTGTATGTGGATAGACGACTGGAATTACAAGGGTTAATACAAGCCTATTCACGAACCAATCGTGTATTTGGCTCTGCCAAAGAATTTGGAACGATTATCAACTTCCAATACCCACGCATCACAGAAGAAACCGTTAATGCAGCTCTGAAATTATACGGTAGTGGCGGTCAAAGTAGTCGTGTTCTTGTTGAAAAATACGAAGATGCTGTAAGGCTGTTAAACCAATGTGTTGATGGATTGATTGTAGCACTACCAAATCCAACGGACTGGATTCAACTTCAGGTTGATGAGGAAGAAAAAGAAAGCTTCAAGCAAGCTTTTAAAGAAACTGCTAAGCAATTAAATCGTGTGGAACAGTACTATGAGTTCTCTTGGGATGACGATTTATTTGGCATAACAGAGCATACCTGGTTGCAATATATTGGTGCGTATAAGAATTTATTCCCGCGTGAAATAGGACCAGTTTCTGATGAGATTAGTCCATTAGCAGGACGCACAAAATTGCAAGGTTCCCAAATTATTAACGCCCAAAGTCTGTTGACATTGATTGGTGAGAAAACGCAAAATAAAGATGGCTATATGGTCATCAATGATGGGAATTTAGTTTTAATTTTAGAACAAATTCAAGAGTTGAGTAATATGGGTGAAGATGAGCTAGCCGAGGCTTTAAAAACGTTTATCAATGAAGAACTCGTTACCGGTCATCTTTCAGCAACACTTGACTTTGATGAATCCTTTAAGAAATGGCAAGATGAGCGACAGTTTAAAGTCATTCAGCAGTTTGCTACGGAATGGGGAATTGATAGTCGCTTACTTCAAAAATCATTGAAAGAATTTCAACTGAACAAAGCAGATGAGATTCCTTATAAATCCGAGATCATGACGACACTCAATCCAGCTAGTGCTACAAACCAGTTTTCAGGCAAAAAATTACTACTTAATATGGAGTTGAATAAAATCCTACCCCAGTGGATGCTGGAAACCAAACAAAAGTATAAATAATCAAAGGAGATCAAGAGAATTCTTGGTCTTTTTTGCTTATGCTTGGGAACAGCGGAGGTTTTCGGAGGTAGCTATAACTAGTAGAGGATTGACCTACAAACCATCTGATATATGTAAAGATGGTGTTCGCGTTTTACGTTCCTCTAATATAGATGAAGATAGATTTGTTTTAAAAGATGATGATGTTTTTGTGAAAAATAATGTAGTGAATATTGGTTATGCAAAAGAGCATGATATTCTTATCACTTCTGCAAATGGTTCATCAAGACTTGTAGGGAAACATGCAATTATAAAAGAAATCGCTGATGAACCAATTGTTCATGGTGGATTTATGTTAATTGCTTCAACTAAATATCCATATTTTATCAATGCTTCTATGAGTTCCTCTTGGTATAAGAAATTTATTGATTTATTTGTATCAGGTGGTAATGGAGCTATTGGGAATCTTAATAAAAATGATTTGGACAATCAAAATATTTTTATTCCGACTGAAGCTGAACAACAAAAAATCGGTGAGTATTTCTCTAACTTCGACCGCCTCATCACCCTTCATCAGCGTAAGCCATAACAAGAAGGGGTATATATGAATAAAATTACAAGAGAAACCTTATTACATGACTATTTTCAACAATGGACAAAATTATTTAAAGAAGGAGCAGTTCGTCCTGTTACCCTTGAAAAATATCAAAACAATTACCAGCACTTAAAAGCTATTGTACCGAATCTGAAATTATGTGAACTCGATCGAACGGTTTACCAGCAAATATTAAATCAATATGCACAAACGCATGAGAGGCAAACGGTTATTGATTTCCACCATCAGATTAAAGGAGCAGTACTAGATGCGGTAGATGAAGGGTTAGTTGATAGAGATCCGACAAGAAAAGTTATTTTTAAAGGTAAGGCACCTAGAATAAAGAAGGTTAAGTATTTGAACCAATTTGATTTACATAGTGTCTTAGCTGACTTGAATTTAGAACTGCAGATCAATTGGGATTGGTTAATATTACTGATTGCCAAAACAGGATTGCGATTTTCGGAAGCTCTTGGACTAACTCCGTCTGATTTCAATTTCGTACAACAAAACATATCTGTTACGAAAACATGGGATTACAAGGGTAAAGGTGGATTTTTACCAACTAAAAACAAGTCTTCAATACGAAAAGTCCAGATTGATTGGCAATTAAGTATGCAATTCCAGCAATTAATAAAAGACATACCAGAAGATATGCCTATTTTTGTAAACGGTCCAATTTGTAATTCAACACCAAATAAATGGTTGGAGAAGCATTGCAAGAACGTAGGGGTACCAGTGATATCAATACATGGGTTGCGACATACTCATGCGTCTCTTTTAATGTATGCAGGAGTATCTATTGCAAGTGTATCTAGGCGACTGGGGCATTCTTCTATTACTACAACGCAAAAGGTTTATATGCATGTCATCACTGAGCTTGAAAATCAGGATAACGACTTGGTTATGCGCTACCTGTCAGGCTTGAGTTAAGACAAAGAAGGCTTACGCTGATGAAGGGTGATGAGGCGGTCGATTTGATTCATGCATCTTCCGATTTGAATTTTTTCATCTAAAGCATTCGGCATATAGAGGTCTAACTGTTGGAGAGTAGAATATTTTACTCTACGTTTTTCGACAAGAGAACCGGTAGCGACATCATCAAAAATTTTCATAGTTTTAGGAGTTTTAAAGTATGCGTTCCAAAATCCACTACATTTATTGTCGTCAATCGAAAACACATCATAATATCCAGAAACAGCTACATTAAAGGCATTTTTATTATATCCAAGTGCTCCAAATCTAAGATTCATAGGGTTGGTAACAAACTCATTTGGTTTAACTACTTTAAATAAGTCTTCTGTTTTTGTTACAAGTGAACTTCTTTCATAACGTTCTGTCTTTGGAGTGACACCATTTTCGATAGTTAAACTATATAATGGGTTGTTTATAAAATTCGATGTACGAATATTACTCTCTTGAAGAATATTTCCCAGCTTCCGCTGTTCCCAAGCGCTAGTCTTACAACTAAAAATTCTATTTAGATTGCATGGTTTTCTTGAATTTCTAATTCTTATCTTTCTAGTAACCAATCTATAATATTTTTTTTCTGAATACCATTATAGTTTGCAGATGGCTGAATGGTATCCATTGTTAGAAGAAATTTCGGAAATTGATCTTTAATGGCCTCTAGCGGTCGAAGTTCTCGGTCCAATGTTTCTGGAGCAAGCGTTGTTTCGCTTACTTGATAATAAGCATAATGACCAAAATCGGTTACAACCACAAAGTCAACTTCATATTTGTCGATATTGCCAACATAAACTTGAGAGTATCTACGTCTCAACTCCAGATAAACAATATTTTCCAATATATGGCCGATATCTTCTTTGTGATCTGGCAACAAGAGACGTCTAAATCCTAAATCAACAGGATAATACTTTTCCAACCGCTGTAGCAAGGCTCTGCCTTTCACATCAAAGCGTGGAACGGCATAAAAAAGTAAGCTATTGGTCAATGTTGTTAAATAATTTTCCAAAGTAGCATGGGATAAGGAAACGCCTTGGCTAATGAGGGTATTACGGATTTTATTAGTCGATACTAGGCTTCCTACACTACTGAGAAGAGTCCGTACAATGCGCTCGATTATAGTAGGATTTGGATTCCCTAATCGTGTGACAATATCATTTAAGAGTATAGAATGATATATTCCTCTTAGATAGTCGATTTTTTCAGCGTAAGACGATGTTTGAAGCAAATAAGGAAACGCGCTAAATAGATAATCATTAAACCATTCTATTCTGCTCTTGTGCTCGGGGATATTTTGACCGGATAGATATTCCTCAAATGATAACGGAAGAATCTCTATTTCAACATACCGACCTGTCAAATTTGTTGCTAACTGACTGCTCATAAAATATGCATTTGATCCAGTCAAATAGAGATCTACATTTTGAGAAATAAACAAACTATCTGCTACTAGTTCAAATTGCTCAACATGCTGAATTTCGTCTAAAAAGATATAATATTTTTTATCCTCTACCAATAATTCTGTTATGTAAGTATGCAATGCCCTAAAGTTACGTAAGTCGTAAAAACTCAGGTCCTCAAAATTGATGGATATAATTTGATTTTCGTTCACTCCTTCTTTTAACAGTTCCTCTTTAAAAAGTTGGAAAAGAACGGACTTACCTGCACGTCGGACACCAGTTACTACCTTGATAATTTGACGGTCTCGATGTCTTCTAAGAAACTCCAAATAAAATGGTCTTTGAATATAGTTCATAATAGTTACCTCAGATATAGTATAACCCAAATACAAATTATTTTCAAATATTTGGAAATAACGAACTATTTTTGGGTCTTTTTCTAATTTTTTAAAAATAATATTGAAAATTTTTGATGTCCCATACAAAAAGTAGCCAAATAAGTAGAAAAACTTACGCTGATGAAGGGTGATGAGGCGGTCGAGATGAGTAAAATACTTCGCAATTTGTTTCTGTTCAGATAGGGATGGCATCAAAATATCCATATTCGCCATCTGCTTTCCAGAGACCTCGACAAAAGTAGAACCGGCTCCAACTGCCTCACCATATTTTTTCAGTTCTGGTGTTCTGGAGAAAATAAAGTAAGAATCAAGTTTATTTTCATGAGGAATAATAGACTGAAATCCCTGATTAGTACACGCTGTTTTTCGCAGTATTGCTGTGTTTCCGATACCTGCTCTTGAAGTAAAAAGAACAGTTCCAACTGGTAACATTTTGGCAGAGCTTTTTTCAAAACCGAACTTTGTAACTTTTCTTTCACTGCCTTCGAGATAAATCTGTTTACCAATCTCAGCAGGAGTATACCAATCTATATCGCCATCCCAATAATCTGAAACGTTAATGCTTGGAGTTCCTCCTCCACAAATATCAGCAACGTCCCCCAGCTTCCGCTGTTCCCAAGCATAAGCATTTTCGAACTCTTTAAAGTGATGTTTGAGTACTAATTGTTGTGTCTTAAAGCACCTCCAACTTCCGCTGATTTTTTCCTGTATGTAGAAAATCGCAGAAAACCTCCACTGGAGATTTTCTCTCCCAATCATAAGCATTTTCGAACTCTTTCTTCATTGGGTGCTTTTGTTAATTATTCTCTTTGTTATTTCCGATGTTTACATACCTACACTTCACAAACTCTGCTATAATAATGGTAAATTGTAGCTATCTAGTGAGGTAATCAGATGAAAATAGTGAGTGCAATCGATTCGTTTAAGGGGGCAGCGACTTCTGCGGAGTTAAACCAGGCGGTCAAGGAAATGGTGGAGGAAGTTCTTCCAGAAACGGAGGTGGCGACTTTTGCAATCGGAGACGGCGGCGAGGGGACCTTGGAGGCTTTGGCCGAGGCACTTGATGGGGAGTTGATTTCTGTTTCGACTGTGGATTTGTTGGAGCGTCCGATTGAGGCTTCCTATTTCTTGTCGGGTCAGACGGCATTTATTGAGGCGGCATCGGTGATTGGCATTGATAAGATACATCCGACACCAGCAACCGTAGAGGTGGCGACCAGTTTTGGCTTGGGTGCTGTGATTCGAAATGCTTTGAGTCGTTCTTGTGAAGAAATCGTCCTCACATTAGGCGGAACAGGAACATCGGATGGTGGCAGAGGTTTACTGGATAGTCTGACGGAAGAAGACAAAGAGCAGTTGCGTCGAGTCAACCTTATTGGTCTAACAGATGTGAGAAATGTCTATGCTGGATCAGAAGGTTATGCGCGTATTTTTGGTCCGCAAAAAGGAGCAAATCAAACACAAGTAGAAGCGATGAATAAGGCAGCTTTTACTTTTGTGCAGACGATAAAAGAAGAGTTAGAAATTGATCTGCAAGCTATTCCAGGGACGGGGGCAGCTGGCGGTTTAGGTGGTGCACTTGTAGTCTTGGGGGGAGAGCTGAAGGCAGGCTTTCCATTTGTGGCGCAAGCAATTGGACTAGCTCAAGCCATACAAGGGGCAGATTTGGTCATTACGGGCGAGGGACGCTTGGACAGTCAAAGTCTCAATGGTAAAGTACCTGTAGGTGTAGCTGATGTAGCCCGTTCTGCTGGTGTTCCGACAATCGCCATTTGCGGTAGCGTAGCGACAGATGTGACGGAATTTGGCGATTATTTCTTAGCGACCTTTTCGATTCAGACAGGAGTTTATTGTCTGGAAAAGGCTATGAAAAAAGAAGTCACTTTAGAGAATGTCCGTTTTGTAGTGAAAAATATCCTTCGAAGTCGTTTTCTGTAAAAGAAAGTTAAAAATCGGTGCTATCAGCTAACCATTGAACAATGGGATGAAAAAAGGCTTCAGAACAGTCTTTTTCGGAGAATGGTCTGAAACCTTTTTATTTTAGCTATTGTTTCTAATTCTTGGTAGTTAGTCCTCTACCCGATAGAAGACTTCTTGGGCGAGAATATCTGCGGGCATGAGGTATTGAGTCGAGAAGAGGCGGTCTTTGGATTTGTCGGTGGGGTCCTCTGCATTTTCTGCGATTGGTGTGATGGCAACTCCTTTAGGGATAAAGACAGTTGAAACAATTGCAGATGCCATAGCATTTGGATTTCGGATGCCAGCCATGAGTTGTCCATTCTCAATTTTGGCATAGTTCAAATTGACATAGTAATTTCTATCTGGCACATCTTGGTAGTTGACTGTTCCGTCTGCTTGGATGGTCAGAACTCTTCCTTTGCCGTTTTTCCAAGTACCTGCAAGACTTGAGAAATCGCCAGTTGCTACGGCATTGATGTCCATGCTTTTTCCAGCGGTATCTGTAGCAGATGCAGGTTTTTGCGGTGTTTCAAAAGATGCCCAGTTGAGAGCCACTAAGTCAAGCTCTTCTGTTTTTGATTTGCCACATAGCTGGTCTAGTTTAATTGGACCAAGCTGAAATTCGTTTTGATCGATTTGCTTCGGTTGGGTACTATCTGCAGAAAATTGGTAAAGTGTTGCGGTACCTTCTCCCGTTCCAGAACTCCAACTAGCGGCAACAACATCGCCATTCTGATAAATCCTAAAGGCGTTTCTAGCTCCGCCATGACCAGCAACAAAACCTTCTGATAAGAGGTTAGGTGTTTTGTTATCTAAATAGTAAAGAGCGACTGGAAAAATTTGCTGATCCTGTTGGAAGGAGCCGACCAGTAACTCATTTTGTCCGTCTTGATTGACATCAAGAAAAGTATAGCGCAAGCGATCTGGAGAGTATAGGGCACTCTCGATTACCCAAGAATTGAGTTCGATATTTAGGCTGCCCAGTAATTCTTGGATGTGGGCGATGTTTGTATTATAGGTAGCACTGTATTCGAGTATTTTTTGATAGTCTTCAAAGACACTGGCATAAGATTTTTTATCGTCTTCTGGGGTTGTTTTTTTGACTTCGGAAGAAGTAGCTGTTGAGTGGCTTGTTTGCTCTGGTGTGCTAGGTTGACTTGTTTTGTTGGTCGTACAAGCAGTCAGTAGTGTACCGGTCAATAAGCTAATTAGAGCAATATGTGATAATTTAGCAGTCTGTTTCATAGGCCTCTCCTTTGTATGAATAGGTGCATAACTGACTTCATTATAGCACAAAAAATACAGATAATCTGCCCAGTATCCTATATTAAAATTTACAGATAATTTAAAGCGTGTTATAATAGTCAAAACGATGCCTGTTGGATAATAGATCGATAAAATTTGCTCTTCTTGGTAGGGTGTTACCCGTTGAAGAAGAGATACTAAAGGCAATAATAAAGAGGATTTATGAGGAATTCTCAGTAATGGTGGAGAAGATGATGAAGCAATTAAAAGTGAAAGATTTGATGGTGATAGGGGCTTTTGCGGCTCTCTACTTTCTATGCGTGGGCCTGGGGACCTTGGTGGCAGCTCTATTTGATCGTTCGGGTAATATGATGTATGCACCAGCTTTTTCAGCTATTTTAGGTGGACCAGTTTATATGCTCTTGGTCGCTAAAGTCGGGAAATTTGGCTCAATTAGTCTAGTAAGTGCCGTTATGGCCTGCTTCTTTTTTATGTCTGGCTACATGACAGCAGCTTTTTTGCCAAGTCTAGTTTTCGGTATCTTAGGAGATGTGATTGCAAGACAGGGACAATACAAGCAAAAATGGCTTAACCTTGTGAGTTTCATCGTTTTTTCTTTTGGAAATTTAGGGCCAATCATTCTCATGTGGTTGATGAAAGATGCTTATGAGGCAAATCTTTTAGCGCGAGGGAAATCTGCGGAATATATCGCTCGTGTCATGGTGGATTTCACGCCTGCCAACGTGCTAGGCTTATCTGCAACTATCATTGTTGGGGCCTTGATTGGAGCTGTTATAGGACAAAAAATGGTAGATAAATCCTTCAAAAAATCGGGGTTGCTGCAATGAGATTTGATGCCAGAAGCAAGTTTCTGTTAAGCATTTTTGCAGGAGTTACCTATGGTCTGCATGTGACGGCTTGGGAGCGTGCTTATCTGCTATTAGGAATTGCAGTTTGTTGGCTTCTTGTGGGACGAATCAAAATGGTGTTTGTGACTTTGCTAGGCTATTTTATAGTCTATCAGTTGAGCCAGGTAGATTTGCTTCCGATGTGGCTTTTTCGTTTTACCTTTATGCTTAGCCATATCTGGGTACCCTTAATGGCTGGGCATTTTCTGCTTATGACAACCTCAGCTTATGAGTTAATCCATGGTCTTAGAAAGTGGCGCTTGCCAGAGACTTTTTTACTAACCTTGGGAGTTATGTTTCGTTTTCTTCCTATGATTAAAAAAGAGGTCCGACTGATTCAAATGGCTTTAAAAACGAGGGGAATTTTTTTGAGAAAACGGGATATTCTCTTGCAACCTCATCGCTATCTGGAATACGTTTTAGTACCCTTGATGATGTCGCTTTTGCGCTCTGCGCAGGATTTGACGATTGCTACCTTGACCAAGGGGCTAGCAGTGACGAAAAGACCCAGTGAGTTTGTCCACTCCCGTTGGACCTGGCTAGATTGGAGTATCTGTGTATGGTGTCTCAGCTTTCTTATCCTAAAATTCAACTAGAAGCTCGTAACGTACGGCTTCGATATGCGTCTAGTCAGAACATAGCCTGTCACATCGGATCTTTACAAGTGAAGAAGGGTGAGTGTCTTGTCTTATGTGGTCCGAGTGGCTCGGGGAAGTCTTCTGTTCTTCATCTCATCAATGGCTTGATTCCTGAGTATTATCAAGGAGAGATTGAGGGAAGTTTGCGAATTGGTCCCCTATCCTATCAAGAAAGTAGTGTGGAAGAATTGGCTTATCAAGTGGCGTCTGTTTTTCAAAATCCGGCGACACAATTTTTTCATCAAGAAGTGTTACAAGAATTAGTTTTTCCCTGTGAAAATCAAGGAATGGCACGAGAGGTTATTTCAAAACGATTGGCAGAGGTAGTAGAACGATTTCAACTAGCGTCTTTGTTACATGAAGACATGGAAAAGTTGTCGGGTGGGCAAAAGCAGGTCGTGGCAATTAGCACAGCAGCTATGCAGGGAACAGACATCATGATTTTTGATGAACCGACTGCAAATCTTGATACAGCAGGTGTAGAGCGGGTGCAGAAATTACTTCAATCCCTAAAGCAGCAGGGAAAAACGCTTATCATCGCAGAACATCGACTGGCCTATCTAAACGAAATAGCGGATTCTTATGCGTATTTTTATGAGGGTAAGCTGGTAGAACATCTGCCTGCGCATGAGTTTCTTGCTTATTCTGATCAACAGCGAGCAGAATTGGGTCTGCGGACAGCAAGTCTAGATACTTATCAAGCACGTGTGAGGGAATTAGCTCACTCGTTTACGGATGACCAAATAGGTCTTGAAGTACGAAATTTCCATATTTACAATAATGGCGACTATCTTTATCAGTTAGATCATCTCATGTTAGCACCAGGGCAGGTTATCGGCCTTATCGGAGCAAATGGTTCTGGTAAGACGAGTTTTGCCCGCTCCTTGTTGGGCCTAGAAGGTGACAAGACAGGTTCAGTTTATTGGCAGGGGCAAAGACTAAATGCTCGGAAACGCCTTACGAAAATGGCTTATGTCATGCAAGATGTGCAGTTGCAGTTAATCACGGAGCGAGTTGAGAAAGAATTGACCTTGGGCTGCCCTACTCACGAGCTGGATTCAGAGGTTCTTCAAGCTTTTCGTCTGTCACAGCTCCTTTCTCGTCATCCGATGAGCTTATCAATGGGAGAACAGCAGCGCCTGATGATAGCAGCTAGCCTGATAGCCGATAAGGACATCATCATCTTTGATGAGCCCTCAAGTGGGCTTGACAGAGAGCAAATGGTACAACTAGCCACCCAACTTGAACTGTTAAAAGCAAAGAACAAACTAGTTTTGCTCATCTCTCACGATGACGAATTGCTAGCCAGGGTTTGTGATAAAGTGGTGGATGTAGCAGGACTTAAGAAATCATAATCGAGGCTGGTCACAAAGTCCAGTCTCTTCTTAATGTTTTGACGAGTATGAATAAAGGTTAGGATATCGTTAAGTCGCTTTGATGAACGCCAGTTCTATCTGCAGCTCCTTGCCTTGTCTTGTCTTATTCCTTTCTCGGTCCACTATAAAAATGAAACCCAGCACGGATTTAGTGCTGGGTTTTGCGTTTCTCCATATTCGGTAAATTGATATGATATTTAATGACAAGCAAGCGGATGAGTAGGAAGATGAAAAAGAGGCTGATAAAGACAGGGATTCGTGCCAATTTCCAATCAAGTACAAGGATGTGATAGCTAATCCCTGTAAAAAGAGCCAGCACAGCATAGACATCTTCTTTTAAGACAACAGGTGTCTCATTGACCAGCAAATCGCGGACGATTCCGCCACCTACTCCTGTCAGGGCTGCCAAAATACCTGATGTCATACCATTCAAACCCAGTTCCACCCCGGTGCTTGCTCCAATGAGAGCAAAGATGACGAGTCCAATCGCATCAAAGACCAGGTTGGTCTTGCTCAGAAATTGATACAAGGTTTTATCGCGCGGTGATTCATTTTTCTTCATGATGACAAAGAGGTACATGATGATGGAGACAATAATCGAAAGATAGATTGAAGATGGCTCTACAAGGGCAACAGGGACTTGATTGACCATAGTATCGCGAATGACGCCTCCCCCAATTGCCGTAATCGTGGCTAGTAGTGTAATGCCGAAAATATCGAGTTTCTTCTTAAATCCTTTAATCGTTCCAGAAACGGCAAATGAGATGGTACCAACGTAGTTGCAAATCAGTAAAAACAAATCGAAATCCATAGCAACCTCCGCAGTTATTTTACCATAAAATAACAGAAGGTTCAACGCTTACAAAAGTTTGTGAAAAAAAGAACATACCTGAATGCAGTAAAGTCAGAAAATGATGAAAAAAGGGGATAAAATGCGCTTTTTTAGAATAAGTCTATGAAATATAAAAGCGGTTAAATTATTTGCTATTTGTGAATTTTTGGATTATCATAGAGAGGAAACAGAATTACTTTGGAGGAAAATATGGTATCTATTTCAAAAGAAAAACATTTAGACATGTTTTTAAAAATGCAACAAATCCGTGATGTGGATATGAAATTGAATAAACTTGTTCGCCGTGGATTTGTACAAGGGATGACCCACTTCTCAGTCGGAGAAGAGGCTGCTTCAGTTGGAGCGATTGCGGACTTGACAGATCAAGACATTATCTTTTCAAATCACCGTGGACATGGTCAAACCATTGCCAAAGGAATTGACATCAATGCCATGATGGCTGAACTTGCAGGTAAAGCTACTGGTTCCTCAAAAGGACGTGGTGGATCTATGCACTTGGCAAACCTTGAAAAAGGAAACTATGGTACAAACGGTATCGTTGGTGGTGGTTACGCCCTTGCAGTCGGTGCGGCCCTTAGCCAACAATATCTTGGAACAGATAATATCGTGATTGCCTTTTCGGGAGATTCAGCGACCAACGAAGGTAGCTTCCATGAGTCAATGAACTTGGCTGCTGTTTGGAATTTGCCAGTTATCTTCTTTATTATCAACAACCGTTACGGTATTTCAACAGATATTACCTATTCAACAAAAATTCCTCACCTTTACCTACGTGCAGATGCTTACGGTATGCCAGGTCACTACGTAGAAGACGGGAATGACGTCGTAGCTGTTTACGAAAAAATGCACGAAGTCATTGAGTATGTTCGTGCTGGAAATGGCCCTGCCCTTGTTGAGGTTGAGTCTTATCGTTGGTTTGGACACTCAACTGCCGATGCAGGTGTTTACCGTACCAAAGAAGAAGTGGATGCTTGGAAAGCAAAAGATCCGCTTAAAAAATACCGTGCTTACTTGACAGAAAACAAGATTGCAACTGATGAAGAATTGGATGCCATTGAGGCGCAGGTTGCAGAAGAAGTTGAAGCATCTGTAAAATTTGCTCAAGAAAGTCCAGATCCAGACATTTCGATTGCTTACGAAGATGTTTTTGTGGACTAATCCTTCAAACAAGGAAAGAAACAGCAAACGTTCCCCAGTGGAACAACTAAGATTTGATATTTTCTAGGAGAAAAACATGACTGAAACAAAAGTAATGGCCTTGCGTGAAGCGATTAACTTGGCTCAAAGTGAGGAAATGCGTAAGGATGAACGCGTATTCTTAATGGGAGAGGACGTAGGTATCTACGGTGGAGACTTCGGTACCTCTGTTGGAATGTTGGAAGAATTTGGTGAAAAACGCGTCCGCGACACACCTATCTCAGAAGCAGCGATTGCAGGTTCAGCTGTAGGAGCTGCTCAGACTGGTCTTCGTCCAATTGTTGACTTGACCTTCATGGACTTTATCACCATTGCCCTTGATGCCATTGTCAACCAAGCAGCAAAAACCAACTACATGTTTGGTGGTGGCTTGAAAACACCAGTCACTTTCCGTGTGGCTTCAGGTTCAGGAATTGGATCAGCAGCGCAACACTCTCAATCACTTGAAGCATGGTTGACTCATATCCCAGGAATCAAGGTTGTCGCACCAGGTACAGCTAACGATGCTAAGGGGCTCTTGAAATCTTCTATCCTCGATAACAACCCAGTTATCTTCTTAGAACCAAAAGCACTTTACGGTAAGAAAGAAGAAGTAAACCTTGACCCAGATTTTTACATTCCACTTGGAAAAGGGGAAATCAAACGTGAAGGAACAGATGTGACAATCGTATCATACGGCCGTATGTTGGAACGTGTGCTTCAAGCAGCTGACGAAGTAGCAGCAGAAGGAATCAGCGTAGAAGTGGTTGACCCACGTACCCTTATTCCGCTTGACAAAGAATTGATCATCAATTCTGTTAAGAAAACTGGGAAAGTCATCCTTGTCAATGATGCTTACAAAACAGGTGGTTTCATCGGTGAGATTGCTTCTATTATCACAGAAAGTGAAGCCTTCGATTACCTCGATGCACCAGTTGTGCGTATCGCTTCTGACGACGTTCCAGTTCCTTATGCTAACATTCTTGAAAATGCAGTATTGCCAAACGTTGAAAAGATTAAAGCTGCAATTTATAAACAAGTCAACAAAGGGTAAAAGCGAGAAAGACGGTTTTGGGAGAGTTCCAAACCGTCGCTCCCTTGTTTGCTAATGGACAAAGAATGGAAAAAACAGAAAGGAAGATTACATGGCAATAGAAATTATCATGCCTAAACTCGGTGTAGACATGCAAGAAGGCGAAATCATCGAGTGGAAAAAACAAGAGGGTGATGTGGTCAATGAAGGCGACGTTCTCTTGGAAATGATGTCTGATAAGACCAGCATGGAATTAGAAGCAGAAGACTCAGGTGTCCTTCTTAAAATCGTTCATGGGAACGGCGCAACCGTGCCTGTTACAGAAGTGATTGCCTATCTCGGAGCAGAAGGCGAAAGCGTAGATGTAGTGGCAAGCTCAGCTCCTGCACCAGCACAAGAAAGTGCACCTGCTGAAGTAGCCCCCGTTGCAGTAGTAGCAGTTCCTACACCAGCTGCAAAACCTCAAGGTGGAGGAAAAGTGCGTGCAACACCAGCAGCTCGTAAATTAGCGAAAGACTTAGATATTGATCTTGGTCTTGTTCCAGGAACAGGAGCAAATGGTCGTGTCCATAAGGCAGATGTCGAAGATTTCAAGGGTGCTGCTCCTAAAGCAACGCCACTTGCACGTCGTATCGCTGCTGATAAGGGTATCAATTTAGAAGATATCGTGGGAACAGGTGTCAAAGGCAAGATTCTAAAAGAAGATGTACTTGCAGCACTCGCAGCTAGCCAATCACCAGCAGTCGAAGCAGCACCAGCTAAGGCAGCAGAAAAACCAGCCAAAGAATTGCCAGAAGGCGTTGAAATCATCAAGATGAGCCCAATGCGTAAGGCAATCTCAAAAGGAATGGTCAACTCTTACCTTACTGCACCAACCTTTACGCTTAACTACGATATTGACATGACTAACCTCATGGCGCTTCGCAAGCAAGTTCTTGAGCCAATCATGAACAAGACAGGCTTGAAAGTGACCTTTACAGATTTGATTGGTCTAGCGGTTACTCGTACCTTGATGAAAGAAGAGCACCGCTACATGAATGCTTCCCTCATCAACGATGCACAAGAAATTGAGTTGCACAAGTTTGTCAACCTTGGAATTGCCGTTGGTTTGGATGACGGTTTGGTTGTACCAGTTGTACATGGTGCAGACAAGATGAGCCTTTCTGACTTTGTTGTCGCATCAAAAGATGTCATCAAAAAAGCACAATCAGGCAAGTTGAAAGGGGCAGAAATGTCTGGTTCAACTTTCTCTATTACCAACCTCGGTATGTTTGGTACCAAGACCTTTAACCCAATCATTAACCAACCAAACTCAGCAATTCTCGGTGTTGCCTCAACTGTTCAAACACCAGTTGTGATTGATGGAGAAATCAAAATCCGTCCAATTATGGCCCTCTGCTTGACTATTGACCACCGTATTATCGATGGTATGAATGGTGCCAAGTTTATGGTGGATCTTAAGAATTTACTTGAGAATCCATTGGAATTGTTGATTTGAGTACGAAATCACAGTATAGGTTATCAGTAGAAGAACTTTTAAACAAAATAAAGAAAGGATGTAGAACGAGTTCGTTGGATTTGAACACGAACTAAATGCTCGGAATTTAGATAGTCCTCCTTGGGTATAAACCATCCTACGTTGGACTCTAAAATTCGGTCGCATTTTGACGTTCTTTGTATCATAATTATGGCAGTTGAAATTATTATGCCAAAACTTGGCGTTGACATGCAAGAAGGTGAAATCATCGAGTGGAAAAAACAAGAAGGTGATGTGGTTAACGAAGGTGACGTTATCCTAGAAATGATGTCTGATAAGACTAGCATGGAATTAGAAGCAGAAGATTCAGGAATCTTGCTAAAAATTGTTCGTGGAAACGGTGAAACAGTACCTGTAACAGAAGTAATCGGCTACATCGGTGCAGAAGGCGAAGTGGTGGACGCAGGTGCAGCTCCAAAAGCAGATGTTGCTCAGGCAACTGCAGACTTGAAAGCAGCAGGACTTGAAGTGCCAGCGGCTCCAAAAGCAGCGCCCGCAGCTCCAAAAGCAGAACTTGCAGCAGACGAATACGATATGGTCGTTGTCGGTGGAGGTCCTGCAGGTTACTACGCTGCGATTCGTGGTGCTCAATTAGGTGGAAAAATCGCCATCGTTGAGAAATCAGAATTTGGTGGAACATGCTTGAACAAAGGATGTATCCCAACAAAAACCTATCTTAAAAATGCAGAAATCCTTGACGGTTTGAAGATTGCAGCTGGTCGTGGTATCAATCTTGCTTCAACCAACTATACAATCGATATGGATAAGACTGTAGATTTCAAAAACTCAGTTGTTAAAACATTGACAGGTGGGGTACAAGGACTCTTGAAAGCCAATAAGGTAACCATCTTCAACGGTCTTGGTCAAGTAAACCCTGATAAGACTGTCACAATCGGCAGCCAAACCATCAAAGGTCGTAGCATCGTCCTTGCGACAGGTTCAAAAGTATCACGCATCAACATCCCAGGTATCGATTCTAAACTTGTCTTGACCTCAGATGATATCCTTGATCTTCGTGAAATTCCAAAAACTCTTACTGTTATGGGTGGTGGAGTTGTCGGAGTGGAACTTGGACTTGTCTATGCGTCATACGGTACAGAAGTAACCGTTGTGGAAATGGCAGACCGGATCATTCCAGGTATGGACCGTGAAGTGTCTGTTGAACTTCAAAAAGTCCTTTCTAAGAAAGGCATGAAGTTCTTGACCTCTGTTGGTGTATCAGAAATTATCGAAGCCAACAACCAATTGACCATCAAGTTGAACGACGGTTCAGAAATCGTATCTGAA
Source organism: Streptococcus respiraculi (assembly GCF_003595525.1). Lineage (NCBI taxonomy): Bacteria > Bacillati > Bacillota > Bacilli > Lactobacillales > Streptococcaceae > Streptococcus > Streptococcus respiraculi. The sequence goes on from NZ_CP022680.1 coordinate 411,690, forward strand.
AAAGCTCTTCTTTCAATCGGACGTGTACCACAATTGGCTGGTTTGGAAAATCTGAACCTTGAAATGGACCGTGGACGTATCAAAGTCAATGCCTACCAAGAAACATCTATCCCAGGTATCTATGCGCCAGGTGATGTGAATGGTACTAAGATGTTGGCGCATGCCGCTTACCGTATGGGTGAAGTAGCAGCTGAAAATGCGATTAACGGAAACCATCATAAAGCGAAATTGGATTTCACACCAGCAGCCGTCTACACACATCCAGAGATTGCCATGGTTGGTTTGACAGAAGACCAAGCACGTGAGCAATATGGAAATGACATCTTGATTGGTAAATGTAGCTTTACTGGAAATGGTCGTGCCATTGCTTCGAATGAAGCGCATGGATTTGTCAAAGTCATTGCAGATAAGAAATACCATGAAATCCTTGGTGTTCACATTATTGGTCCAGTAGCCGCTGAAATGATCAATGAAGCAGCAACTATTATGGAATCAGAATTGACAGTGGACGATGTAGCAGCATCTATCCACGGGCACCCAACCTTCTCAGAAGTCATGTACGAAGCCTTCTTGGATGTCTTGGGAGTAGCCATTCACAACCCACCAAAACGCAAATAAGAAAGCAAAAAGGGGCGAAAGCCTCTTTTTCTTGCATATAGAGTAATACCAATCACTTGTCTTTTGACAGTGTTTACCCTATACTAGATATTGAGTATACTCAATAGAAATTAAAGACTGATTAGGCAACGAACCGTAGGTAGAACTAGAGTTCGGAAAGGTGAGTTAACAACGTCAGGATTTAATTTTTGAACAGTATGAAAAATGAGGAGTACATTATGAAATACATCATCAACAACAGTAACGATCCTGCCTATAACATTGCTTTAGAAGCCTATGCTTTTAAGGAGTTGACGGATGTCGATGAGATTTTTATCTTATGGATCAATGAGCCTGCGATTATCATTGGAAAACACCAAAATGCCATTCAGGAAATCAACAAGGAATACACCGACGCACACGGTATCCACGTTGTTCGTCGTTTGTCAGGTGGTGGCGCGGTTTATCATGATTTGAACAACTTGAACTACACCATTATTTCCAATAAGGCAGACGAAGGGGCCTTTGATTTCAAAACCTTCTCAAAACCAGTGATTGACACCCTTGCAACCTTAGGAGTGAAGGCTGATTTTACGGGCCGTAATGACCTTGAAATTGACGGCAAGAAGATTTGTGGGAATGCTCAAGCTTACGCTAAGGGTCGCATGATGCACCATGGTTGCCTGCTCTTTGATGTTGATATGACCGTCTTGGGAGATGCGCTTAAAGTCAGCAAGGATAAGATTGAGTCTAAAGGTGTGAAATCGGTTCGTGCGCGTGTGACCAATATTAACAACGAATTGCCAGAAAAAATGACCGTCTTGGAATTTAAAGAGGCCATTTTAGACCAGATGAAAAAAGAATACCCAGACATGGACGAATACGTCTTGTCAGAGGATGAATTAGCTCGTATCAAAGAAATCCGTGATAGCCAATTTGGCACATGGGATTGGACATTCGGTCAAACACCTGAATATACTGTTGAGCGTAGCGTCCGTTATCCTGCAGGAAAAATCACGACCTATGTCAAGGCAGAAAAATCAGTCATTGAATCAATTAAAATTTACGGTGACTTCTTTGGAATCGGAGATGTCTCAGATATCGAGAACTTGTTGGTTGGTACGCGTTACGAGTATACAGATGTACTTGAAAAACTCCAAACCATTGATACGACACACTATTTCTCACGTATGACGACAGAAGAAGTTGCAAAAGCGATTGTCGCTTAAGAGAGAATAGGAGGTTGGGAAACCAGCCTCTTTTATGACTATATAGCTCCTGCCTATGGCTGTTCATAAGGGTTTGGTATTAGTCAAATAGGGGAGTTTTTGGTATGATAGAAGAGTAATTTTACCGATAGGAGAAACTATGTCAAATAATTTACTTGTTTTGCAATCAGACTTCGGTTTGGTCGATGGAGCAGTGTCAGCCATGATTGGGGTGGCGCTACAAGAATCTCGTGATTTGGTCGTTCACAATCTGACACATGATATTACCCCTTACAATATCTTTGAAGGTTCGTATCGTCTTTTTCAAACAGTAGAATACTGGCCGGAAGGCACAACCTTCGTCTCTGTTGTTGACCCAGGTGTCGGATCAAAACGTAAGAGCGTTGTGGCGCTGACTGAGCAAAACCATTACATCGTGACCCCTGATAACGGGACTCTTTCTTTCATCAAACAACACGTTGGTATCAAGGCTGTGCGTGAGATTTCAGAAGTGGCGAATCGCCGTGCCAATACGGAACATTCCTATACCTTCCATGGTCGTGATGTATATGCCTATACAGGTGCAAAATTGGCGTCTGGTCATATTAGCTTCGAAGAAGTAGGGCCTGAGCTCAAGGTGGAAGATATTGTTGAGATTCCAACTGTACCAACAGAAGTCGGTACTGACTTTGTCAAGGGTGCGATTGACATCTTGGATGTCCGCTTTGGTTCTCTTTGGACATCGATTACCCGCGAGGAATTTTATAGTCTCACTCCAACCTTTGGAGATCGCTTTGAAGTGACCATTTATAACAATGATATGCTGGTCTACCAAAACCAAGTAACCTACGGCAAGTCCTTTGCGGATGTTCGTATCGGTCAGCCTCTGCTTTATATCAATTCCCTTTACCGTGTAGGTCTTGCCATCAATCAAGGTTCATTTGCTAAGGCATATAATGTTGGTGTCGGACAAAACTGGCATATTGAAATTAAGAAAATGAGTGTTTAGCAAGAAAAAGGAGATTCTCAATGAAAAATAATTCGATTAAAACAGTTGTGGCAACGGGTGTCGGAGCAGCCTTGTTTGTGGTGATTAGCCTGCTCGTCAATATTCCTGTTGGTTTTATCCCTAATACGTCAGTGCAACTCCAGTATGCTGTTCAGTCTCTATTAGCTGTTCTCTTTGGCCCAATCGTTGGTTTCTTAGTTGGCTTTATCGGCCATGCCTTGAAAGATTCCCTCACCTACAGTCCTTGGTGGTCATGGATTTTTGCATCAGGCGTTTTCGGCTTGATTGTTGGAACCGTGAAAAATCGCTTGCGTATCAGTGAAGGTGCCTTTACGACCAAGGATATTGTCTTGTTCAACGGAGTGCAAATCGTGGCGAACCTCCTTGTCTGGGGTGTCATCGCACCTGTTTTGGACATCTTAGTCTACCATGAGCCAGCCAATAAAGTATTTATCCAAGGAGTGGTAGCTGGTAGTCTCAATGCTGCTACTGTTGCGATTGCAGGAACGATTTTACTAGCAGTCTATGCCAAGACACAAGTGCAAAGCAACAGCTTATCAAAAGATTAGAACTTCCTTGTTCATAACCTGTTCAGTGATTCCTGAGCAGGTTTTGTTTCGTATTTTCGGTCAAATAAATTGCCTTCAATTGTAGATACAAAGTATAATAGAAGAGTTGAATGATAAAATTCAGACAATTTTTAGAAAGAAAAGAGAGAAGAAATCTTATGGCAAAAGATATTCGTGTCTTACTGTATTACAAATACGTTCCAATTGAAAATGCGCAAGAATTTGCGGCGGAACACTTAGCATTTTGTAAATCAATCGGCTTAAAAGGTCGTATCCTTGTAGCGGATGAAGGAATCAATGGAACAGTTTCGGGTGATTATGAAACGACCCAAAAATACATGGACTATGTCCACTCACTTCCTGGTATGGAAGACCTTTGGTTCAAGATTGACGAGGAAGAAGAGCAAGCCTTCAAGAAAATGTTTGTTCGCTACAAGAAAGAAATCGTGCACTTGGGCTTAGAAGACAATGATTTTGACAACGACATCAACCCGCTTGAAACAACAGGTGCCTACCTTTCACCACAAGAATTTAAGGAAGCCCTTTTGGATGAAAACACCGTCGTTCTTGATACACGTAATGACTACGAATATGACCTCGGGCACTTCCGTGGAGCCATTCGACCAGACATCCGCAACTTCCGCGAGTTGCCACAATGGGTCCGTGACAACAAGGAAAAATTCATGGACAAACGCGTGGTTGTTTACTGTACGGGTGGAGTCCGTTGTGAGAAATTCTCTGGTTGGATGGTCCGTGAAGGCTACAAAGATGTTGGTCAACTGCATGGTGGTATTGCGACTTATGGAAAAGATCCAGAAGTTCGTGGCGAACTTTGGGATGGAAAAATGTACGTCTTTGATGAGCGTATTGCTGTTGATGTCAACCACGTAGACCCTGTTGTAGTCGGAAAAGACTGGTTTGACGGAACGCCATGTGAACGCTATGTCAACTGTGGCAATCCATTCTGTAACCGCCGTATCTTGACCTCAGAAGAAAACGAGCATACATACCTCCGTGGTTGCTCGCACGAATGCCGTGTTCACCCCCGCAATCGCTATGTGGCTGAACACCAGTTGACACGTGAAGAAGTCGCAGAACGTTTAGCGGTTATCGGAGAAACGCTTGACGAACTTATCGCAAATTAAGCATGAAAAGAACTGGGCAACATGTCCAGTCTTTTCTTTTGCAAAAGCTATAACCTCCCATGTCAAAAACTATGAAAATTCAGGTTGATTTTATGGTAAAATAGTGAAAGAGGAGAATATCTATGATTTTAGAAGAATTTGATAGTAATCGCTTAGCCATTATTAATCCTGAGGATCTGATAGCTCCCTTGCCAGACTTTCCAGAGGTGGCGGTGTCCTGTTTTGCTCGAGGGACCTTTGATCGTCTGTTGAGAGCTTATCCACAGGAGTTGCTTTTTACGACAGCTATCGCAAATGTGGAAATTCCGATTTATCGGATTGTTGTGGCGGGAAGAAACATAGCCATTTTTAATGCACCCGTAGGGTCTCCTGCTTGTGTAGCGGTTTTAGAAGATTTGATTGCTTTAGGGATGAGAAAATTGGTGCTTTTTGGGACTTGCGGCGTTCTTGATGAGGATATTGCTGAGACGTCCATCATTGTGCCTCTTTCAGCCATTCGAGATGAGGGAACGAGTTACCACTATGTGAAAGCAAGTGATGAGATTCTTTTAAATACCGATATTCAGCAAGCTTTCATCCAGTTTTTAGAGGATAAGAAGATTTCTCATGTGACAGGTAAGGTCTGGACGACAGATGGAATCTATCGAGAAACCATTGATAAATTGCGCAAGCGAAAAGACAGCGGAGCGATTTGTGTCGATATGGAATGTTCTGCTGTGGCGGCTCTGGCTTGCTTTCGTGGGGTAGATATCGCTCATTTTTTCTATGCAGCAGATCATCTATCTGAGGAAGAGTGGGACATGAGAACCCTTGCAAATGATGCGGATTTAGACGAGAAAGATAAGGTTGCAGATTTGGCGGTTCAGTTTGCTTTGACCTTATAGAGGAGTTCTATTATAAAGGCTGGATGATTCCAGCTTTTTCTTTTGCAAAAGCTATAACCCCCCATATCAAAAAACTATGCAAATTCAGGTCGATTTTATGGTAAAATAGTAAGATAGAAAACGTTTCACTAGTCACTGGGGGAAAGTACTCAAGGGCTAGGGACTGCGGAAGAAATGAGATAACAGCATTTATGAAAAAAGCAATCATTGAGTTTGAAAACTTTAGTTTTAAGTACAATGCTCAGCAGGAAGCGACTTTGCGTGAGATTGACCTCACCATTTACCAAGGAGAGAAAGTCTTGATTGTGGGGCCATCTGGCTCTGGGAAGTCAACCCTAGGTCAATGCTTGAATGGAATTATTCCCAATATCTATCAAGGGACAAAGACAGGAAATCTGCGGATTGACGGAAAAGATGCCTTTGATACGTCCATCTATGAAAAATCCCTTCTTGTTAGCACGGTCTTGCAGGACACGGACGGGCAATTTATCGGGCTCAGTGTTGCAGAGGATTTGGCTTTTGCTCTTGAAAATGATGTGACAGCTCTGAAAGAGATGAAGGAGCGGATTCGGTCTTGGGCGGAACGCTTGGACTTGAGGGATTTACTAATCCAAAGACCGCAGGATTTATCAGGTGGACAAAAGCAACGGGTGAGTTTGGCAGGCGTCTTGATTGATGAAAGTCCTATTTTGCTCTTTGATGAGCCTTTGGCTAATCTTGATCCCAAGTCAGGTCAGGACACGATTGATTTGATTGATCGCTTGCACAAGGAGCAGGGAACAACGACCATTATCATCGAACATCGCTTGGAAGATGTTCTCTATCGGCAGGTGGATCGTCTGGTCTTGGTCAATGAAGGACGGATTCTTTACAATGGTGCGCCTGATGCCTTGCTTCGGTCTGAAATGCTCGTTGAAAATGGCATTCGAGAGCCTCTTTATATCACAACTCTGCGCCAGCTAGGCTATGATTTGGACAAGGAAGCAGATGTGACGAGCATTGAAAAACTAGCTTTGACAGATGTTCCAGTCGAAGCCTTGCCAGAGCTTATTGTGGAAGAAAACGCGGACAATCCCTTGGTCGAGGTCAAGCATCTACGGGTTGCCTATGGTGATAAGGAAGTGCTAAAGGACGTGAACCTCTCTATTTGTCGGGGAGAGCGCCTTGCCATTATCGGAAAGAACGGGGCAGGAAAGTCCACTCTCGCTAAGGCCTTGTGCCAGTTTGTTGCGGTTTCAGGTGATATCTTGTGGGATGGTCAGTCTGTTCTTGGAGATTCGATTAAGGAGCGGGCGGAGCGTATCGGATACGTCTTGCAGAACCCCAATCAGATGATCAGCCAGACCATGATTTTTGACGAGGTGGCTCTGGGTTTACGCTTACGAGGAGTTTCAGAAGAAGAAGTGACCCAGAGAGTTGAAGCGGTTCTTCGGACGTGTGGGCTTTATGCTTTTCGGAAATGGCCGATTTCAGCTCTCTCATTCGGACAGAAAAAGCGGGTGACCATTGCTTCTATCTTGGTCTTAAATCCAGAAATTATTTTACTAGATGAGCCGACGGCTGGTCAGGATCAACGAAATTATACTGAAATCATGGATTTTCTTGATGAATTGAACCAGCAAGGCCATACCATTATCATGATTACCCATGACATGCAGTTGATGTTGGATTATTCTGATAGGGCTATTGTTTTAGTGGATGGACAGATTGTAGCAGATAACAACCCAGCGCACATTCTGACCAATCAGGAAGTGATTCAGGCTGCGAATCTGAAAGAAACCAGCATTTTCCACTTAGCTGAAAAACTAGGAGTCGACGCCCTAGCCTTGACCCAATTTTACATGGAAAGAGAAAGGAAAGAGTAGATGAAAGGCATGAATATCATTGGCTATCGGGCTGGTCATGGTCTCGTTTATGACTTATCAGCCGTTAGCAAGCTCGTCTTTTTCCTCGTTGTATCAATCGCAGCCATGGTGACCTATGATACACGCTTGGTCTTTGCCATTGCGATACTTTCCTTATGCTTGTTTAAATGGTCGCAAATTCGGCTCAAGGATGTGTCGTTTATCTTGATTGTGACAACGATTTTTGCGGTGATGAATGCGCTTATGGTTTATCTCTTTGCACCAGAATATGGAGTGGAGCTTTACGGCGCAAAGACTGTCCTCTGGTCAGGGATTGGTGCTTATACGCTGACCAGTCAAGAGCTCTTTTATCTCTTGAACCTACTTTTGAAGTATTTTTGTACCATTCCTCTTGCAGTCATCTTTCTGATGACGACGCACCCGAGCCAATTTGCGTCAAGTTTGAATCAACTAGGTATTTCTTACAAGGTTGCCTATTCGGTCAGTTTGACCATGCGCTATATTCCCGATATTCAGGAGGAATTTTATACTATTCGGATGTCGCAAGAAGCTAGAGGGATTGAATTGTCCAAAAAAGGTAAGGTGTTGGAGAGAATCAAGGGAAATTTGGCACTTGTCATCCCACTGATTTTTAGCTCACTTTCACGGATTGATACTATTTCAACAGCTATGGAATTGCGACGCTTCGGAAAAAATAAAAAACGAACCTGGTATACCTATCAGGATCTGGGGAAAAAAGATTATCTAGTCTTAGCCCTAGCAATCAGCATCCTGCTTCTAACAGGATTCTTGTTTGTCATCAATGGTGGTCGTTTTTACAATCCTTGGGGATAATAGAACACTAGAAAGAGGCTGGGACAGACTCCCATGATTGCTTCGCAATCACCCACCAAACATGAAAACTAGCCCACAAGCCCTCATTAGGTGTATAATCCTAGTGAGGGCTTTGTGGTTGATGATTTATTGGCTTTGATTGCCGAGGGACACACTAATCCACTCTACTGACGAGAGCCACAGAAAGCCACCATTGCCATAGCACACCACTTATTAAAATTAGCCTATTATCTCCTAAAAAAACCACCAAACTTACCTCTAAGCTAGGAAAATGAAAAAGGATTGTTAGGGGCGAGCTAACAATCCAAGAACAAAAAATGCACTCTTAGGATAACATAAGGGGGGATTTTTTGCACCTTTTAAGTAGTTTTCGTATAAAAAGTCCTTGTCTCCATTTTTGTCCCACTCCCTTTTTGCTTTATAGTGGTCGTTTGTTGGGCATACCCGCTTTACGTGGGTACTTGTTTGGTGTTTCTTTCTTCTTCTCGACAATGGTCAGGGTTCGTGGGTCTCCGTTTGGAAGAAGATAGTCTACATTCTCGATGACCTTGGCAAAGAGAGCGGTTAGAGCATTTTTCGCTTGGGTTAGCTCATCTTCGGCACTTGAAGCCTTGAGGGCAATTAGTTTTCCATTTACTGTGAGAAATGGAATGGTTAACTCCGCTAAAATCTGCATGCGGGCAACTGCTCGGGCAGTTGCGATCTCAAATTGCGCTCGGAAGTTCTTGTCTTGGGCGAAATCCTCAGCTCGCCCGTGATAGAAGTGAACCTTGGTTAGGTCCAATTCTTGAGCTAAGCGATTCAAGAATTGAATCCGCTTGTTGAGTGAGTCGATAATAGTGACGTCTAGTTTTGGAAAGAGGATTTTCATGGGTAGGCTCGGAAAGCCAGCTCCTGCTCCGATATCAAGAAGACGAATCGGCTCATTTACCAGATAACCTTGCAGGATAGGAGCTAGCGAATCGTAGAAATGCTTGAGGTAAACACCTTCCTCATCCACGATAGCGGTCAAGTTAATCTTTTCATTCCATTCGACCAAGCGGGTAAAATAGAGGGCGAATTGTTCTTTTTGTAAATCTGTTAGGCTATAGCCTTGTGCTTCTAGGGCGGTGTAAAATTCTTCTGGTTTCATATCTCTATCTTATCACAAATATAAAAAAAGCAAAACTCATACTCATCCAAAATAAAAATCTGACGTCGTTCACTCACCTTGCTGAACGGTTCGTTCCACGTAAGGTTTCGTTTCCTAGTCAGATTTTGATTTTTATTGAGAAGAACTTGGCGTTGGGCTAGAAGAAGCAGGTTGGTCTTGATTAGTGCTATTTGTAGTGCTAGTTTGTGGCTCTTCTGATGGTTGACTAGTCGCAGGGTCTGTCAAACTGCTTGTTGTAGAACTTGCGTTTGAAGAGCTAGAAGTTGACGTCGTGCTACTTGTAGTCGTGTTAGTGTTTGGAGTATAGGTGTATTGAGGAACACTTCCTTCCAAGTACCAATATCCTCCGTATCGATAGATGCCATCTGGGGCTTCCCAATCACTAGCAGTGTCAATCGGATTGAGATAGGCCATCATGCTATGGTAAACATCTGTTGCAATAGGAATACCATTGTCTAAGATTGGCGTTTGTCGATTGGGATACCCTGTCCAAACAGCCATGGCATAACGTGTAGTATAGCCTACAAAGTTTTCATCAGGAACAACGAGTGTGCTGTAGTTGGCTGGTTCGTTATTAGCGAGAATCGCATCCATCTCCGCATCTGTATAATTAGAGGTACCGGTCTTACCTGCTTGAGGAAGGCCTGGAATTGCAGCGTTCAACCCATTTCCGTAAGTCAAGACACTCTTCATCATATCGGTCATCATATAAGCTGTTTCAGCTGTCATGACACGGGTGCCTTCAGGGACAAATTCTTTTGTGCTACCATCACTAAAGACAACCTTGTTGACGTATTGTGGCTTGTAATAGGTACCACCGTTGGCAAAGGCAGCGTAGGCTGCCGCCATTTTCTCACTGCTTGCCCCATACTTAGAGCTGGTATCTGTCGTATTACTTGAAATGGAGTTTGAATAGAGCAGTTCCGGATAAAAGATCCCCAGACTATTTAAAAACTTATGAGCTTTGTCTAAGCCAACGGCCTCTAATGTCTTAACGGCAGGAACATTCCGTGAATATTGAATGGCTGCTTTTAAGGTTAGCGAACCATAGTAGGTTCGATCCCAGTTATTGATTGGAGTGTTGGAACCAGGGTAATTATAAGGAGAATCCACGATGATATTAGCTGTCGAGTTATAGACACCATATTCAAGGGCAGGCGCATAATCTGTAATCGGCTTCATGGTCGATCCGAAGTCTCGGTTGGTTTCAACTGCTTGGTTGGTACCAAATGAAACATTGCTATCTTGGTTTCTGGAGCCGAGCTGGGCAACGACATGTCCATTTGAAACATCGACTACGGTAGAAGCGACTTGGAAGTTTTCATCAGGGTAGTTGACATAGTTGCCAGAGTTATAAATATCCCAGAGCTGTCTTTGAGCATCTACATCGACATTCGTATAGACATCAAGTCCTGTAGTAAGTAGATTGTAGCCAGTTTGCGCTTCGACTTCCTCGATGACTTCCTTGAGGTAGTTATCCATGTAAAGTGGGTAAGCTGAAGTATTGGTGAGAGGTTGTAAGCCGTCGTTGATATCTGTTAGAACGGCAGCTTCGTACTGCTCTTGGGAAATATATTTTTGCCCGAGCATCTGTTGCAAGACTAAGTCCCTACGGTATTTAGCCGCTTCTGGCTGGGTGTAAGGGTCGTATTGATTGGGTGCCTGAGGCATACCTGCCAAGAGTGCCAACTGTGGGAGAGTGAGCTCTTTTAACTCTTTTCCGTAGTAGGCTCTCGCCGCGGTCTTCATCCCATAATTTCCATTCGCCATAAAGACCTTGTTGACATAGTAGGTCAAAATTTCTTGCTTAGTGTTCCGACGCTCCAACTGAAGGGCCAGCCAGGCTTCTTGGATTTTTCGTTTAATGGTTTGATCCTGAGTTGATGTGGAAAAATAGGTCAACTTGATAAATTGCTGGTCCAAGGTTGACCCGCCTTGGAGGTGCCCACCTTTTAAGTTGTTGACAAATGAACCTGCAATCCGAATGACGTCGATTCCGCGATGGCTAAAGAAGCGTTGGTCCTCAATAGAGACAATCGCATTGACCAAGTCTTCAGGAATTTCAGAGGTTTTTGCATTGGAGCGTTTCTCTGAACCCAAATCGGCAATTAGCTTGCTATCCTTGTCGTAAATTTTACTGGAAACCGTCGCAGTAAGTGCCTCTTCTGTCAATTTTGGAGCAGAGCTCACATAGTAGATGACGATTGCTAGCACGACCAGAAATAGAGCGATAAAGCTAGCTAGGGCAACGTTAGCGAAAATGATCCACATTTTCTTAAGGTTTGGTTTTTTCAAGAGTATCACCACCTAATAAATTTTTTTCAACAACTTCTAAGTAAGGTAAGCTAGGATAGCCCCCCATCTCGATTTGGAATCCATGTTTACGAATATAGTCAATAGGCATGGATTTTTTGCCGTTTTCGACCCTGTAAAAATCAATCAGAGCAGCAGCAGGAAGCAGATAGGTTTCTTTCAGTGTTGAAAAGTGAAGGAGTACAAAACAAATTCCTCTTTGTTGCAGGACTTGATCCATATGTTCAATCTGATGCGAGTGAAAATTTTTCATTGGCATCGATGTTTTCTGTCGCGTTTCCTTGGCCTCAAAGTCGATATAGTGACCTTGGTAGACCCCTGAATAGTCCGTCGTAGATGCCTGACGGAAATAGGCTTCGACAATCTTAGCCCGACTTCGTCTTGGGTAATCTACTTTCACGATTTGTACAGGGGTCGGTTTCTTATGGATGACCGCATGCCCATGAGCTAGATAGTAGGTATTACTATCGTTAATAGCGGCTTCAAAGGACATGCCTCGGTTGGCAAAGTCCGTCTGCTGGCGAGAAGATTTTGAATTGGTTCTACTGATTTTTTTTCTAACCTGATGAGGATAATTGACCATAGAACTCCTTCTTGATAAAATAAAATCATTATATTATACCATAACATAGGAAAAGAGTTCAAGTAATGCACATTGACCGGATACTGATTACAGGCTATCGTCACACCGATTTGGGGATTTTTTCAGATAAGGACCCTCGCCTTGCCATCATCAAAAAAGCCATTCGAATGGATTTGATTCGCTTCTTGGAAGAGGGGGTGGAATGGTTCATCTTGACGGGGAATCTAGGTTTTGAATACTGGTGTTTGGAGGTCCTTCGAGACCTACGAAAAGAAGGGTATGAATGCCAGATAGCAACGCTCTTTTTATTTGAGAACCATGGGGAAAATTGGAATGAGGCCAACCAGATAAAATTAGCCCATTTTAAGGCTGTTGATTTTGTAAAAATGACTTATCCTCGCTATGAAAATCCCAGCCAATTTCGATTATACAATCAGTTCTTGTTAGACAATACAGATGGCGCCTATCTATTTTATAATCCTGAAAACGAAACAAACTTGAAATATCTTTATCGTCTGATGTTAAAAAAAGAAGAGTATGTTAGAAAAACGCTTACTTTTGAGCAGTTAAATGAGATAGCTGAAAATTTTGAAGAAATTGAGTGATATGACTTGATTTTTCCCTATATTTTTTCATATAATAGAGGTAATGACGTTTTAGAAGATAGAGGTGTAGCAAATGGCAAGTATTAAATTTACAACGAAAGATATTTTTGAACAAGACTTTAAAATCGGTTTTCGCGGCTATGATCAAGATGAGGTGAATGATTTTTTAGATGAAATCATGAAAGATTACGATGCTTACGATGCAATTATCAAGGAATTGAAAGGTGAGATTGCTCGTTTGAAAGCGCAAATGGCAAATGCGCCACGTGTAGCTACAGCGAGTATGGAAGATTCTGAAACATTGAGAACAGAACGGGCGTCTTCAGCAAGCAACTTTGATATTTTGCGCCGTTTGAACCGTTTAGAAAAAGAAGTATTCGGCAAGCAAATCGCTCAAGAAGACTAAGAGTAGTAAGATTGTGCAATTTTTGGATAATCGCATGGTAGCCAACTATCATGAGGAAAGTCCATGCTAGCACCGGCTGGGATGCCGGTAGTGTTTGTGCTAGGCGAACCAATAAGCCTAGGGACGCAGTAATGCGTTACGGCGATCAAAACAGCTAAGTCGAAAGATATGCTCGAGTAGGTCTGAAAAGTGCCACAGTGACGGAGTTTTTATGGAAACATAAAAAGTGGAACGCGGTAAACCCCTCAAGCTAGCAACCCAAATTTTGGTCGGGGCATGGGGAAGTCGGAAGCAGAACGAACTTTCCTGACTGCGTAAGCGGTAGACAGATGATTATCGAAAGTGGTAGTGCCTAGTACCACTGGAACAAAACATGGCTTATAGAAAATTGCATATATAGGTAGGCTAGCTTTGCTAGCTTTTATTATCGGAGAATCATGAAGAAAACATTTACATTTATTGCGACAGCAGCTGCTGGATTAGAAGCTGTAGTAGGGCGTGAAGTTCGGGAGTTGGGATACGACTGTCAGGTCGAAAATGGCCGCGTTCGTTTTGAAGGCAATATTGAGGCGATGATCAAAACCAATCTCTGGCTCAGATCAGCTGATCGAATCAAGATTGTGGTCGGAAGCTTCAAGGCTAAGACCTTTGAAGAACTATTTCAAGGTGTTTTTGCCTTAGATTGGGAGTATTACCTGCCCTTGGGCTGTAAGTTCCCGATTTCAAAAGCTAAGTGTGTCAAGTCAACTCTACACAATGAACCTAGTGTCCAAGCTATTTCTAAAAAAGCAGTGGTTAAGAAATTGCAAAAGCATTTTTCACGACCAGAAGGTGTGCCTTTGCAGGAAGTGGGAGCAGAGTTTAAAATTGAAGTATCGATTTTAAAGGATGTTGCAACGGTTTTGATTGATACAACGGGTTCGAGCCTCTTTAAACGTGGCTATCGTGCTGAAAAAGGTGGCGCACCAATTAAGGAAAATATGGCAGCAGCCCTCTTGCAGTTGTCTAACTGGTATCCTGATAAGCCCTTGGTTGATCCAACCTGTGGTTCGGGAACCTTTTGTATCGAAGCCGCCATGCTTGCCCGTAATATGGCGCCAGGCCTAGAGCGTTCTTTTTCCTTTGAAGAATGGAATTGGGTTGATGATACCCTGATCAGGCAGGAAAGACAGGCCGCTCGCCAAGCGATTCGAAGGGATGTGGAACTGGATATTTCAGGCTTTGATATTGACACGCGCATGATTGACATTGCTAAGAAAAATGCAGTTGCAGCAGGAGTGGATAAAGATATTACCTTTAAGCAAATGCGCTTGCAGGATTTTCGAACGGATAAAATCAATGGTGTTATTATCTCAAATCCGCCTTACGGAGAGCGTTTGCTCGATGACACGGCCATTATGACCCTCTATCGAGAAATGGGGCAAACATTTGCGCCTCTCAAAACCTGGTCCAAATTTATTTTGACCAGCGATGAGCAATTTGAACAACGCTACGGCAGTCAAGCAGATAAAAAACGCAAATTATACAATGGAACATTAAAAGTCGACCTTTATCAATTTTTTGGACAGCGCGTGAAGCGAGTGGTGAAAGAGCAGGAATAAACATGGTAAAGAATACAGAAAAGAGCAATAATCTCCCAGATGATGGAGAAAAAATCTTAGAGTTTGAAGATGCAAAAAATATGACTGTAGGTCAAGCAGTCAGAAAACATGAAGAAATTCAGGCAGGTGTGACCGAAGAAGATGGTCTTTTAGATCGCTATATCAAGCAACACAGAGATGAGATTGAGTCAAAAAAATATGAAACACAGGTCAATCTTCCGGTTGTGACAGATGAGGATGTAGCTGAGACAGAAGAAGTAGAAGAAGCAGAGGAAGTTAGTGAAGTAAATGATTCCTCACTTGAGCCGACTGTTGAAGAGCAAGTAGATGCGCTGCCACTTCATAAGCTTGCTCCAGAGACTTCTAAAGAAGAGGTCTTGCCTGACCCTGAAACAGCCCCATTTAATGATTTTGAAGAAGAAGAGAAACCCTCTCGTAAGCCTATGGTGATTTGGATAGCCTTGGCGCTCTTCTTTATCACAGCTTTGGCTCTAGCCTTTGTCTGGATGAAGCAGTCAGAAAAAGCAGAAGAGGCAACATCTTCTTCGACCTCAACCAGTCAAAGCAGTAGCTCAAGTAAGGAAGATGCGACACTCACAGCTTTTAACAGCCTCTATGCGACATTCTTTGTCGATAAGGAACAAAGCAAGCTAAAAAATAGTGAATTTGCTAAGTTACCTGAATTGAAAAAAGCTTTGGATAAGATTGATAAGAAAGCGTCTGCTTATCAGACTGCTAAAAAGAAGTATGACAGTCTCGAAACAGCGATTAAATCCGTTCAAGCCTTAAATAATCAGTTTGATAAACCAATTCTTGTTAATGGTGACTTGGATACAACGGCAACGGTGAAAGATGGCGAAACCCTTACTCCCGCTACGACAGGTATCGCAGCTGTTGATGCAAAAATTACAGCAGCGATTAATCTAGGGCGTTCTCAACAAACGACAGCTAGTAGCGTGGCGCCAGCACCAAATACAGGAACAAACGCAGGCGCACAAGTAGCAGCTACAGAAGCCCCTGTAAGTGCAGATCAGATGGATCCTTCTGTCCAAACGGGTGGGGACAGTGTTGGTACGGACCCTCTGTATGGTATTGCGATTCCTGCAGGTGTTACTCTCCAACGCAATCTTAGCCGTGTCCCGTATGATCAAACGAAGATTGATGACGTTAACAATCCAGCATGGACTTTTAACCCAGGTGTCTTAGAAGCGATTATTGCAGTTTCTCAAGAACGAGGATATGTAATTGGCTACAACTACATTTTGGAGCCTGTCAATATCATCAATGGCAATGGCTATTACAACTTATTCCGTCCAGACGGTACTTACCTCTTTTCAATGAATGCTAAAACAGGCTACTTTGTTGGAAATGGTGCAGGATATGCCGACGATTTAGATTATTAAAAATGACGAAAGCCTATCATTGCGAGATAGGCTTTCGTCATTTTTAAGACCTTAGGTTCAAGATTGCTTTAACAGTCCAGTGGACTGTTAAAGGTCGGAAATACAAGGTTGCTTGCGTCCGCACTATCTAATAAAGTATCGAAAAATGCTACTGTTGATAGTAATAGAGTATTAGTTTTTATGCAGCTAGAGGTGAGCACAAATATTTTGAAGGCAAATATTTTTGAATAAAAAATGATTTAATGATTCAAAGCTATTGCACCCCACCCCTTATATGTGGTACAATAACCAAGATGTTGTTTACTTATCGAAGATGTCATATATGACGACAAGCTAGGGGTACAGACGTTTTGTATATTCTAGCTTTTATAGTGCTTACTCACTGAATGGACAACATAATGATATGATAAAAAGAAAAGGAGTATTTTGTGAATAAGAAGTTACGATATGGATTGCTTTCTGTTGCAACACTTACCTTTCTAGCTCTTGGAACAGCTTGTACGAGTTCAAAAATGACCACTGCTTCTAGTAGTGAAGCAACATCTAGTGCAGCTGACACAGTGAATTCGGCAAAGAAGCTTGAAGGTAAAACATTGCCAGACTTTAAGGTTCAAAATGCAACTGGCGAGGAGTTATCTTCGAATCAATTATTGGGCTCGAAAGCAACTTTGTTAATCGTTTGGGCAAGTTGGTGTCCAGACTGTCAGCAGCAATTACCTATTATTGAAAAAGTGTATCACTCATATAAAGACCGTGTAGATTTCGTAGGGATAAATTATACGGACGGAGACCGTGAAACACAGGAGAAAGCAGCTCAGTATCTCACTGAAAAAGGCTATACGTTACCAGTTGTTTTTGATAAATCAAGTGCAACACAAGAGTTTTTAGGGGTTGAATCCATTCCTACCATGTATCTTATTAAAGGGAATAAGATTGAAAAAGTATTTGTGGCAGTAGAGGCAGAAGAAACCTTACAAACAGCTCTAGATGCATTAGTAAAATAAAAAAAGGAAAATAGGATGTGAATAAAATGAAAAAATTGATCAAAAAATTCGCCTATCTTGGAGCTACATTGGGATTGCTTGTTAGCAGTGTTGGAAGTGTAGGTCAGGTATTTGCGGTAGATGGTGCTGATTCAGATACGGATATTAGTTATGTTTATTCTGAACAATGTAAAGTAGGAAAAAATGTTAACAATCTATTTGAAAATGCAGGTGTGGGACATGTAAAGGTAAAAACTGTCAAAGGACAGTATCAATTAGCGGCGGATAATCCGTATCAAATTAATAATTACCAATCAGTCCTTGTACAATTTCAAGGAAAAATTCCAAATACAGATTTCTCCTTGAAAAAAGGTGATTATTTTACGGTTCAATTATCGACAGATACTCGTACTGCAGGGATTACTAGCCAGAATGTTGTTCGTATTCCAGATATTACAACAATGGACAACGGACAAACCGTTGTTCTTGCAACAGCTAATTTTGATCCAGCAACGAGACTAATTACTTATGTCTTTACAGAAGCAGTAGAGAAGCGTCAAAATATTGAAATTCTGCAACAATTTGTTCAGTCTGCTGATCCAAATAAGGTATTGAACAATGGACCATTTACCTTCAAAGGAGAATATGCAGGGATACCGTACGAATATACTTATGATATGGAAATCTATTCAGCAGATGATTTGAATCGGTTTAATAATGTCAGTGAGGCAAATCCAGTAGAGGTTGCTTCAAAATTGACAGATGTGAATCCAACAAATAATAAGTTTGAGGCAGTTACAAAAGTGAAAGTGAGCGGAACTGGAAGCCCATTGACATTCCGTTATTCTAAACATCCATCTGTACCAATTGATGGTGGGACTCGCCTAACAATTTATGAGATTCCAGAAGACCAAGAACTTGCTGGTTATGGGATTAATTCAGCTTGGACCGATGTGACGGCATCATTCACTAGGACAGAAACGGAACAAGGTATTGAATATACTATTCCAAGTAACAGCTCAACAAAATACGCTTTCGTTTCCCATGGGACCTATGTTGAAGACACAGGGATTTACTATGTACCATCAGCAATCTATAAAGGGAAGACCTCAGGTATTGCTGTATTGATGGATAAAGCTGCGACAATTGGCTGGGCAGATGCGGATGATATTCAAAAATTCCGATGCGTTCCCCACAAAGAAATTAAAATCAAAAAAGTTGACAGTCAGAACAAAGAACACGGATTAGCAGGCGCGAAGTTTGAAGTTCGCAATGCAGCAGGTACAGTTGTTGCGACTGTTGAGACAGGTGAGAATGGAGAGGTTTCTGTAGGGAATCTACCATTGGGTGAATACACTGTTACCGAAGTTAAAGCGCCAGCAGGCTATGCTCTTTCTAGTGAAGCAAAAACAGTGGTTCTTGATGGAACAACTGATCCAGTCGTGAATCACCAAGTAGAAAACATTGGAATCGGTAGTGTCAAAGTAACTAAAGTCGATGCAGATAATAAGTCGAAACTGTTACCAGGTGTTGTCTTTGCTTTGAAACAAGGCGAAGCTGAAATTGCCCAAGCAACAACAGATGAAAACGGGGTAGCTTTCTTTGAAAACATTCCATATGGTGATTATAAACTTGTTGAGCTTGCAACTGCTGTTGGTTATGTTTTGAGTGGTGAAACACGTGATGTCAAAATCACAGAAGCTGGTCAAGTTGTTGACTTGAATACCTTCGAGAACCATCTAATCAAGGGTAGTGTGACTGTCACTAAAGTTGATGCAGACGATGAATTTAAAGTCTTGCCAGGTGTTGTCTTTGTCTTGAAACAGGGTGATACAGTTGTTGCTCGAGAAACGACGGATTCCAAAGGAACTGCGACCTTTAAGTCTATTCCTTATGGAACGTATACGCTTGCAGAAGAAAAAACAATTTCTGGTTACGATTTGAGTACAGAAACACGTGAAGTGACGGTTTCAGAAGATGGTCAGACAGTTGACCTTGGTAAGTTTGCAAATAAAAAAACACAAACACCTCCGCCGTCATCAACGGAGCCAAGTTCATCATCGACCGAACCAAGTTCATCATCGACCGAACCAAGTTCGTCAACAGAGCCAAGTTCATCATCGACTGAACCAAGTTCGTCAACAGAACCTTCAAGCAGTACCTCAGTACCAATGTCATCTGGTCAAACGCCACCTCCAGGAGGCAGTGTATCGATAAGACCAAAATCAATTCTTCCACGTACAGGTGAAACAGCTTCTATCTGGATGGGGGTTCTAGGTCTTGCTTTGCTTGCTCTTGTAGGATTTGTATACCGTACAAAAAAAGAAAACTAAGCTAATAAAAAAGAAAGGGTTCCCCTTTCTTTTTTAGGTTATTATGGCTTCAAGCCAGTTCTTCTCGCAGAGAAGAACAAGAAAACCACCAGCTAAGCTGGTGGCTAACAAGGCTTCTAGCTTTCATTTATTTTTCCTAGTATAATCTAATTGTTCAGGTTAGACAAAGGAGGAAAAATAAATGACTAAAAGTAGTTATAGTTTATCACACACCAAATGGATGTGCAAATATCATATTGTCTTCACACCGAAGTACCGAAGAAAAGCCATATACTACAACATTAGGCAGGATTTAATCAAGATTTTCCGTCATCTATGCCAATA
Source organism: Streptococcus respiraculi (assembly GCF_003595525.1). Taxonomy (NCBI): domain Bacteria; kingdom Bacillati; phylum Bacillota; class Bacilli; order Lactobacillales; family Streptococcaceae; genus Streptococcus; species Streptococcus respiraculi. The sequence continues at coordinate 431,505 of NZ_CP022680.1, forward strand.
TAAAGGAGTTGAAATTATTGAAGGTCACATGATGTCAGATCATGTTCACATGTTAGTTCTCATTCCTCCAAAACTTGCGATTTCTGAATTTATGGGCTATCTGAAAAGTAAAAGTGCCTTAATGATATTTGATAAACATGCGAATTTAAAATATAAGTATGGAAATCGCAAATTTTGGGCAAGAGGCTATTACGTCAGTACGGTAGGATTAAACGAGAAAACTGTTGCGAAGTATATCCGTGAGCAGGAAAAGACTGACATCGCTCTTGATAAGTTGAGTGTTAAAGAGTATGAAGATCCATTTTCAGATGGAAGTTTTAGAACAAGATAAAAGCCCGTTGTTACGGGCATTAGTCAAGTAATAGAAGCTAACCTGAACGAAGTTCAGCGAGCGTCTTTAGACGCCCGCTGGAGGGAAACGGCTTATAGCCGGTGTACAAGCCACCCGTTTTCACGGGTGGTTATGACTCAATAACGTGGCGTTCAAATGGGTCGTCTGAGATACCTTGGGAGAGAATGAGTTTTGCCCATTCTTTAGCAGAAAAGAGGCTATGGTCCTTATAGTTGCCACAGGATTCGATGGTTGTACCAGGAACATCTTCCCAGGTGGTTACTTCTGCAATTTCCTCCAAGCAAGATTTGATGACCAGTGCAATCTCAGTGGTAGAATGACTCCCCCACATAATCATGTGAAAGCCTGTTCGGCAGCCAAATGGAGAGCAATCAATCAGACCGTCCATGCGTTTTCTGATGAGGAGTGCCAGCAGATGTTCAATCGTATGGAGTCCTGCGGTAGGAATCGCATCTTCATTTGGTTGAACCAAACGGATATCGTAATTTGAAATGACATCTCCCTTAGGTCCCGTTTCTTCCGAAATCATGCGGATATAAGGTGCTTTAACGATGGTATGGTCCAGTTCGAAACTTTCAACTAGAACTTCTTTTGTCATAATATTCCTCCTTTTGTTTTAAAATGATTATAACATATTTTTGATTTGGAGATTGTGAAATGAATGAAAATATGGTAGAATGAAAGAAGATTTTTAATCTAAAAAATAAATAAAAAGAGGTGGAAAATGACTGCACTATCCATTGGTGTTGCTCTTATTTCCGCTCTCATTGGTTTAGTTATTGGTTATCTAGCGATTTCTTTAAAAATGAAAACTGCAAAAGAAGCTGCAGAATTAACACTTTTAAACGCTGAACAAGAAGCAAGTAATATTCGAGGAAAAGCTGAGCAAGAGGCAGATCAGTTGATGATTGTTGCGGAACGCGACCGTCAAACCTTGAAAAAAGAATTGCTTTTAGAAGCGAAAGAAGACGCTCGAAAATATCGTGAAGAAATTGCGGAAGAATTTAAGTCGGAACGACAAGAATTGAAACAAACGGAAGCACGCTTGACAGAACGTGCAAGCAGCTTGGACCGTAAAGACGATAATTTAACAAATAAAGAAAAAGCTTTGGAGCAAAAGGAGCAATCCCTTACAGATAAGTCTAAACACATTGAAGAGCGCGAAGAAGAGGTCGCAAAATTAGAGGAGCAAAAGGCTCTTGAATTAGAACGAGTGGCATCGCTCACTCAGGAAGAAGCACGTGATTTAATCTTAACGGATACACGTGATAAGATGGCCCATGAAATTGCCACTCGCATAAAAGAAGCAGAACGAGAAGTCAAAGAAAGGGCTGATAAGACAGCCAAAGACTTGTTGGCTCAAGCAATGCAACGGATTTCTGGTGAATATGTAGCTGAACAAACGATTACCTCTGTTCATTTACCAGATGATACCATGAAAGGTCGGATTATCGGACGTGAGGGCCGAAATATTCGTACTTTTGAAAGTCTGACAGGGATTGATGTGATCATTGATGATACGCCAGAAGTGGTTGTCTTATCTGGATTTGATCCCATTCGCCGAGAGATTGCCCGCATGACCATGGAAGCCTTGTTGCAAGATGGTCGGATTCATCCAGCTCGTATTGAAGAATTGGTTGAGAAACATCGTGTTGAGATGGACAACCGCATTCGGGAATATGGTGAGGCAGCAGCTTATGAAATTGGTGCACCAAATCTTCATCCAGATTTGATTAAGACTATGGGACGCTTGCATTTCCGCACATCCTATGGTCAGAATGTATTGCGCCATTCGATTGAAGTAGCTAAATTGGCTGGTGTACTTGCGGCAGAACTCGGTGAGAATGTCAATATGGCCCGCCGTGCAGGTTTCTTACATGATATCGGGAAAGCTATTGACCGTGAGGTGGATGGTAGCCACGTTGAGATTGGAACAGAACTGGCTCGTAAGTACAAGGAACATCCAGTAGTGGTCAATGCGATTGCCAGCCACCACGGTGATGTTGAAGCGACAAGTACGATTGCAGTGGTTGTTGCAGCAGCAGATGCCCTCAGCGCAGCGCGTCCAGGATCACGTCGTGAATCGATGGAAGCTTATGTGAAACGTCTTCAAGATTTGGAAGAAATTGCTAATAGTTTTAATGGTATCAAGCAAGCCTATGCAATTCAGGCTGGTCGTGAGGTACGTATTATTGTTCATCCAAATATTGTCAATGATGATAAGATTACCATTTTGGCCCATGATATTCGTGAGAAGATTGAAAACAATCTCGATTATCCAGGTAATATCAAGGTAACGGTTATCCGTGAAACACGTGCGACGGAAGTAGCTAAATAAGAATCAGAAAGATTAGTTCTTAGGAGCTAGTCTTTTTCTAGTCACTAAAAATTTTAAGTAGAATAGTAATAACAGCTGTTGAAAAAGAGTTTGATATTATACTCTCTTAATCTCAACATTAGTATTTTTTGATATCGTATTAGATAGTGCTGACGCATTACGTGAGAAACGATTAAACATAGTCATTCTTTATGGAGGTCAACTATAACAACTTTTATTGGATAAGATAATGAAAATCAGTTGAAAAAGACTTGTTTTTTTGATACACTAAAGAGAAAGATTGTGAAGGAGATATGATGGCAGATCGTGGCTTGTTAATCGTTTTTTCAGGACCTTCTGGGGTAGGCAAAGGAACGGTTAGACGTGAGATTTTTGAAAGCTCAGAAAATAAATTTCAGTATTCTGTTTCCATGACAACCCGTTCTCAACGTCCAGGCGAGGTAGACGGAGTGGATTATTTCTTTAGAGCTCGTGAGGAGTTTGAAGACTTGATTCGTCAAGGACAAATGCTAGAGTACGCAGAATATGTAGGAAATTACTACGGTACGCCATTGACTTATGTCAATGAAACGCTGGATAAGGGCATCGATGTCTTTCTGGAAATTGAAGTACAGGGTGCCTTGCAGGTGAAAAAGAAAGTGCCTGATGCGGTCTTTATCTTCTTGACACCGCCTGATTTGGATGAGTTGCAAGATCGTCTAGTGGGACGCGGGACAGATAGTGCAGAAGTCATTGCCCAACGGATTGAAAAAGCCAAAGAAGAAATCGCCCTCATGCGTGAATACGACTATGCGATTGTTAATGATGAAGTGCATTTAGCAGCTGAGCGGGTGAAACGCGTGATTGAGGCGGAACATTTCCGTGTAGATCGTGTCATCGGTCACTATCAAGACATGCTAAAAGAGATAAAAAATTAGAAATTAGGTAAAGAGATATGATGTTAAAACCGTCTATTGATACGTTGTTAGACAAGGTACCTTCAAAATATTCCTTGGTCATCTTAGAAGCAAAACGTGCGCATGAGTTGGAAGCAGGAGCAAAGGCTACTCAAGAATTTACTTCTGTCAAGTCAACCTTACGTGCTCTGGAGGAAATCGAATCTGGAAATGTTGTGATTCACCCAGATCCAGTAGCAAAACGTGAAGCTGTTCGCCGTCGTGCGGAAGAAGAGCGCCTTCGTCAGGAAGAAGAAGAACGAAAGATTAAAGCACAGATTGCCAAAGAAAAAGAAGACGGCGACAAAATCTAAAAGGCAAAGCTCAGTTGGCATTCCAACTGGGTTTGTTTTCATTTTGAAGTTGTTGAACAAAACGAGAAAGGAGCCAGAATGTTTGCAGAAATTATCGTCGATGTCCCCTTGATGCAGACGGACCAAGCCTATACCTATCATATTCCAGAAGAATTTGAAAATATGCTTGAGGCAGGGATGCGGGTCCATGTTCCCTTTGGAAATGGGAATCGGCTCATTCAAGGAATTGTGGTCGGCTTTTCAGAAGAAACGGATACAGAGACGAAAGACATTGCTGAGGTGCTGGACTTTTCACCTGTTTTAAATGCGGAGCAATTATGGCTGGCAGATGAACTGCGAAAAACGGTTTTTTCTTATAAGATTTCCCTCTTAAAAGCCATGTTGCCCAGCTTGCTCAATTCTTCTTATGACAAGGTGCTTTCTCAAGGGGTGGGCCTATCAGAAGCAGATAGGCAAGCCATTTTTGGTGGTCAAGAGAGTGTTCATTTCTCAGATTTGGACATTCAGCAGCAGGCTCGAGTCATGCGCCTAGCCCAGGCTGGTAAAATGACCGTTGACTATCTGGCTAAGGATAAGAAGCAGATTAGGACTGAAAAGTGGTATCAGGTAGAGCTAGATAAATTGCAGAATCTTGCAATCAGCAATCGTGCTAAAAAACGTCAGACCTTAAAGGAAGTTCTGTTGCAGCAAGGCGGTCCTGCTCCTCTAGCGAACTTGCGCGAGAATTTTTCGGCTGACATTATCCGTTATTTCCAAGAACAAGGTGCTATTAAAATCTGGGAAGAAGAAGTCAGCCGTACGCAGGCGTATTTTGACGGTATAAAGCAAGCTCAGGCCTTACAGCTCAACGGCGAGCAAGCGACAGCTGTCCGAGAAATCATCTCAGAAATTGGTCAGGAAAGTAGAACCTATCTCCTAGAAGGAGTGACTGGGAGCGGGAAGACCGAGGTCTACTTGCAAGTTATTGATCATGCCGTGAAGCAGGGAAAGACGGCTATTATGTTGGTGCCTGAAATTTCCCTGACCCCGCAGATGACCAACCGCTTTATTGCTCGTTTTGGTCAGAAAGTAGCGATTTTGCATTCGGGCTTATCTGAGGGAGAAAAGTACGATGAATGGCGCAAAATTGAACGCGGGGATGCCCAGGTAGTTGTGGGAGCTCGTTCTGCGATTTTTGCCCCTCTGACCAATATCGGAGCCATTATCATCGATGAGGAACACGAGGCGACCTACAAGCAGGATTCTAATCCCCGCTACCATGCGCGAGATGTGGCCAAACTTCGAGCCGACTATAATCGAGCAGTCTTAGTCTTGGGATCTGCCACTCCGAGCTTGGAAAGTCGAGCTCGGGCTAGTAAGGGGCTCTATGGATTTCTGACACTGACCCAGCGAGCCAATCCTCAAGCCCAGATTCCCTCTGTTGAGGTCGTTGATTTTCGGGATTACATCGGCCAGCAGGAAGCTAGTACGATTACCCCTGTTTTGCTTTCGAAAATCAAGGAAAAATTAGCTAAAAATGAGCAGGTTGTACTGATGCTCAACCGTCGTGGGTATTCTTCTTTTGTCATGTGTCGGGACTGTGGTGCAGTGGATGAGTGTCCCAATTGTGATATTTCCCTAACTCTCCATATGGATACTAAGACCATGAACTGCCATTATTGTGGTTTTCAAAAGGATATTCCCCGTTTTTGTCCCAACTGCCATAGCAAGGCCATTCGTTACTACGGGACAGGTACTCAAAAGGCTTATGATGAGCTAATGGAATTATTGCCTGAAGCCAGGATTTTGCGTATGGATGTTGATACAACCCGCAAAAAAGGTAGTCACGAAAAAATCTTGACCGCCTTTGGGAAGGGCGAAGCAGATATTCTTCTTGGGACACAGATGATTGCTAAGGGACTGGATTTTCCAAATGTGACCTTGGTTGGGGTTTTAAATGCGGATACGGCTTTGAACTTGCCTGATTTTCGTTCGGCAGAGCGGACCTTCCAGCTCCTCACTCAGGTAGCAGGTAGAGCGGGTCGAGCTGATAAGGCAGGGGAGGTTGTGATTCAGACCTATAATCCGAAGCACTACGCTATTTCCTTTGCTAAGGAGCAGGACTATGAAGGTTTTTACCAGTATGAAATGGCTATGCGCAGGGCCTGGGGCTATCCGCCCTACTATTACACGGTTGGTCTGACCTTGTCGCATAAATCTGAAGAGCTGGTCGTCAAAAAAGCCTTTGAGGTCATGACATTATTGCGGGAGCAACTGAGCAACCAGATTCAATTGCTGGGTCCAACGCCAAAACCGATTGCACGGACCCATAACCTATATCATTATCAGATGATTGTCAAATACCGTAAGGAACCGCATTTGGACCGAGTCTTAAATCACGTGCTCGACTGGACTCAGGAAAGGGAAAACCAAGACCTACGTGTCGTGATTGACCATGAACCACAAAATATGATGTGAGGGATTAGATTCCCTCTTTCTTCTTTTTAGAACTTGAGAGACTCTATCATCAGGGTCTGAGAAGCCTTTCAGACAGAGAAATAGGCCAGAAAATGGTATAATAGGGTAGACGATACCTTTGGAAAATGAAGCAAAAAGGAGTATGCGGATGACAAAATTGATTTTTATGGGGACGCCAGATTTTTCAGCGACAGTCCTCAAGGGGTTGCTAGAAGATGACCGATATGAGATGTTAGCAGTTGTTACCCAGCCAGACCGTGCGGTGGGTAGAAAAAAAGAAATCCGAATGACACCGGTCAAAGAAGTAGCCTTGGCGCATGACTTGCCCGTTTATCAGCCGGAAAGATTGTCCGGAAGTAGCGAATTAGAAGAATTGATGACACTGGGTGCAGATGGCATCATCACAGCAGCTTTTGGTCAGTTTTTACCGACAAAGCTTCTTAATAGCATGTCTTTTGCGGTCAATGTTCATGCGTCCCTTCTACCAAAATATCGTGGCGGTGCACCGATTCACTACGCTCTCATCAATGGAGATAACGAGGCTGGTGTGACCCTCATGGAAATGGTCAAGGAGATGGATGCGGGCGACATGATCGCGAAAGCTGCGATTGAAATTACCGATGAAGACAATGTCGGCACCTTGTTTGAGAAATTGGCAGTTGTGGGGCGTGATTTATTGTTGGAAAATCTTCCTGCTTATATAGCTGGCGACTTGAAGCCAGAAGCTCAAGACCCAAGCCAAGTGACCTTCTCACCTAATATCAGTCCTGCAGAAGAACGCCTCGATTGGGCTAAGACCAATCGTCAGCTCTTTAACCAGATTCGAGGCATGTATCCGTGGCCAGTGGCTCATACTCTTTTAAACGGTGAGCGATTTAAGATTTATGAAGCGAGTCTCGCTGAGGGGTCGGGTCAACCAGGGGAAATTATTGCACTTAGCAAGAAAGGATTGCTCATTGCAACAGGTGAAGGAGCCATTGCTCTGAAAACCGTTCAGCCAGCAGGTAAGCCGAAAATGGGGATTGCCGATTTCCTAAATGGATTCGGGCGTAAGTTAGCAGTAGGTGATCGCTTTGGTGAATAAAAAAGAAACAGCGCGTGGTCTTGCCTTAGCCATTTTAGGTCAGGTCTTTGATGAGGGGGCTTATGCGAACCTTGCCCTTAATCAAGCTCTAAAAACTTCTTCCTTGTCAGAAAAAGACAAGGGGCTTGTGACCGAGTTGGTCTATGGCACGGTCATGCGAAAAATCACGCTCGAGTGGTATCTAGCACATGTGATTGAAGATCGAGATAAATTAGACTCCTGGGTCTATTATCTACTCATGATGAGCCTTTATCAGATTTTGTATCTGGATAAAATTCCCGATCATGCCCTTGTTAATGAAGCAGTGGAATTGGCAAAGAAAAGCCGTGGAACAGATAAATTTGTTAATGCTATTTTAAGAAAACTAGTGGATAATGAACTACCAGCTATTGACAGTATCAAACGCAAGAACAAACGCCTATCTATTCAGTATTCTCTTCCTGTTTGGTTAGTGAAAAAACTGATTGACGAATACGGAGAAGAGCGGGCAATCAAGATTTTTGAGAGTTTACTAATCCGCAATAAAGCTAGTGTCCGTGTGACCAAGCCTCAGGATATGGAAATCATAAAAGAAGAGACAGAAGGAGAACGTTCCCTCTTATCAGATGTCGGCTTGGTCAAGCCACATGGTCATTTTGCAGGGACGGTATTTTTCAAGGACGGGCGGATTACCATTCAAGATGAGAGCAGCCAGTTGGTGGCACCAACGCTCAATCTTCAAGGTGATGAAGCAGTGCTCGATGCCTGCGCAGCTCCAGGTGGAAAGACAGCTCACATCGCCAGCTATTTGACGACAGGAACTGTCACGGCTCTTGACTTGTACGACCATAAATTAGCCTTGATTGAAGAAAATGCTGCTCGCCTTGGTGTGGCAGATAAGGTGGTCACCAAAAAGCTAGATGCAAGGCACGTCTTTGAGACATTTGGAGCAGATGCCTTTGATAAGATTTTGGTGGATGCACCTTGTTCAGGGATTGGGCTCCTGCGCCGTAAACCAGACATCAAATACAACAAGGAAATAGCAGACTTTAAGGCTCTGCAACAAATTCAGCTAGAGATATTAAACAATGTTTGTCAAAGTCTGAAAAAAGGTGGTATAATAACCTATAGCACCTGCACCATTGTAGCAGAAGAGAATCATCAAGTGGTCGAGGCATTCCTAGCCAAACACCCCAATTTTAAACAAGTAAGATTAGAACATAAAAGAAAAGATATTCTGCAAGACGGCTGTATTCTCATCACCCCTGAATTATATGGGAGTGACGGATTCTTTATCAGCCAATTTCAGCGAATATCGTAAGAGGAGGAAATGGACCAGATGGAAATTTCATTATTAACAGACGTAGGTCAGAAACGTACCAATAACCAAGATTATGTCAATCGTTATACAAACCGAGCAGGTATTGATTTGATTGTATTGGCAGACGGTATGGGTGGTCATCGTGCAGGGCATATTGCGAGTGAGATGGCAGCTACAGATTTGGGGATTTCATGGGTAGATACACAGATTCACACCTTGAATGATGTTCGTGAATGGTTCTCGACTGTCCTTGAAGAAGAGAATCAAAAGATTCATGAGTTGGGACAGACAGAAGAATATCGTGGGATGGGGACAACCTTAGAAGCTGTGGTCATCATTGACCACCAAATGATTTATGCCCATATCGGAGACTCGCGAATTGGTCTGGTGCGCGACGGGGAATACAGCCAGTTGACCAATGACCATTCACTGGTAGGTGCTTTGGTACGTGCAGGACAATTGACCGAAGAAGAAGCGCAGCATCATCCACAGAAGAATTTCATTACTCAGTCTATCGGGCAACAAAATCCTGTTGAAGCAGATATTGCTTTAAAAACGTTAGAGCCAGACGATTACATTTTAATCAACAGTGATGGTTTAACCAATATGGTTTCTAACGAAGATATTCGGGATATTATCCTCAGTGAAGTATCCTTAAACAGTAAGACAGAAAGTCTCATTCGCTTTGCCAATAATGCCGGTGGTACAGATAACATTACTGTAGCCCTCATCCACATGACCGAGGAGGCTAGGCAATGATTCAGATTGGGAAAATCTTTGCTGATCGCTACCGAATCGTCCGTCAAATCGGTCGTGGTGGAATGGCGGATGTTTATCTGGCAAAAGATTTGATTTTGGATGGTGAAGAAGTTGCTGTTAAGGTTCTTCGAACCAACTATCAAACCGATCAGATAGCCGTTCAGCGTTTTCAGCGTGAAGCTAGAGCCATGGCGGATTTGGACCATCCGAATATTGTGCGTATTTCAGACATTGGTGAAGAAGACGGACAACAGTATTTAGCGATGGAATATGTCGATGGTCTCGATTTAAAACGCTATATTAAAGAAAATGCCCCTTTGTCAAATGACGAAGCGGTACGGATCATGGGACAAATCCTTTTAGCGATGAGAATGGCCCATACCCGTGGTATCGTTCACCGCGATTTGAAACCGCAGAATGTCTTGTTGACCAAGGAAGGTGCAGCCAAGGTAACGGATTTTGGAATTGCAGTGGCCTTTGCAGAGACCAGCCTAACCCAGACCAATTCGATGTTAGGCTCCGTCCATTATTTGTCACCTGAACAGGCTAGAGGCTCAAAAGCAACAGTCCAAAGTGACATTTATGCTATGGGGATTATCCTGTTTGAAATGTTGACAGGTCGAATTCCCTATGATGGGGATAGTGCTGTAACGATTGCCCTTCAGCATTTCCAAAAAGCGCTACCCTCTGTACGAGAAGAAAATCCTAGCGTGCCCCAGGCACTTGAAAACGTCGTCTTAAAAGCAACAGCTAAAAAGCTCACTGACCGCTATAAGACTGTAGCTGAGATGTATGCAGATATTGCTTCTTCCTTATCCAATAATCGCCTGAATGAAAAGAAAGTTGTCTTAGAAGACGGAAAAGTAGATACCAAAACCCTACCAAAGTTGTCGACAATTGCGACCGAGCAACAACCGCCTTCTGCGAAATCTCCTAAGAGAGAGGCTTCTTCTAAATATTCAGACCGTCCGATAGCTCCCCCCTTAAAGAACAAGCGAAAAATGCGGACACGCTATAAAGTATTGATTGGAGCAATTTTGCTGATTATCGCTGCAGTAGCTGCTCTGCTTTTGAATACCCCTGCTACCATCAAAGTTCCAGATGTCAGTGGACAAACACTAGAAGTTGCACAGGAGTTAATTGAAACTGCAGGCTTGAAAGTTGGTAAGGTGACAGAGGAGCCTTCTTCAGAAGTGGAAGAAGGGAAGGTCATCCGGACTAACCCAGCAGCGGATACCTCAAAAAGGGAAGGCAGTACGGTTGATATCGTCGTAGCAACGACGGATGCGGTGAGCGTTCCAAATGTTGTTGGAAAGGACTTTGACGAAGCTAGGGTTGAGCTAGAAGCAGCTGGCTTTGTCGTGAAAGAGAAACAAGAGTACAGTTCTGAAATGGAGGCTAAGAAGGTCATCTCAACAGATCCGCCAGCTCATTCTTCTAAGACCAAGGGAAGTACGGTAACGGTGACTGTATCCAAGGGAGTTGAACAATATCAAGTCCCGAATGTCGTTGGAAAAAGTCTCGAGGCAGCTACGCAAGAACTAAAAGCAGCAGGCTTGAAGGTCGGGGCAACAACCGAAGAATATGATTCACACCAAAAAGGTATTGTGATTCGAACCGAGCCAGGTGTGGGAGAAACTCTTGCCAAAGATTCAATCGTTAATCTTGTCATCTCAAAAGGTCCAGCACCAGTGATGCCAGACTTTGGTATCTTAAAAGTCAGTTATGCAGACGCGCGAAGACAACTCCAGAATTTAGGGGTTAATGTCACTGTTGAAAAGGTTGAAGATGTCAATTATACTGCTTCAGGCGAATTGGTAGTAGGACAATATCCTTCTGCTGGTGCCACTATTGGCGATAGCGTGACGCTTTACGTATCTGTGCCAGCTGCTACATCGTCATCGACAAGCAGCCATACTGATTCAGGTACTTCTGGAAGTAGCTCAACAACTACTAGTAGCTCAGAACATTAAAACAGAAAGAGGGGCTAGAGCTCCTTTTTTCCTACCCTAGAAGGAGGTAATTCGGAAGAATTTTGGTACAATAGTAGGGAAAGGAATCATACGATGAGAAAAGTCCAGTTTTTTTTATTAGTCGAAAGTATTATTTTTACCTTGGCTTGTTTTGATGTCCTAGCAAGTGAGGCGGCTCGGACCATCTTACTGGTTGCTCTGTTTTTGCTGGGAATCTGGTATGTGACAGGAAGAAAAATTACGAGTGTTTTTCTCTCCAGTGCAATCTTTTTAATCTTTCTGGTCTTTGTCTTAAATCCCTACTTTATCATCGGAGTCATCTTCTTGTTGATCTATATGATGATCAATTTCTTCTCCCGCTATGAGAAGCGCAATCAGTACACACATCTACATTTTGAAGATACGGCGCTCGAAGCTCACAAGCAAAAAACCAAGTGGTTTGGCAATCAAGACCATTCCCAAGATTCTTACGGCTTTGAAGACGTCAATATTGTTCGTCTCTTTGGTAATGATGTGGTAGATCTTGATGAGACGGTTTTGGTCGGACGGGACAATATTGTCGTGGTCCGCAAGACTTTTGGTAAAACCAAGATTATCGTTCCAATTGATGTCGAGGTTTCCTTGTCAGCAGCGAGCTTATATGGTAGGGTCTATTTCTTAGGTCTTTCCTACTGGGATTTGCGTAATGAGAGTTTCTCCATTGCAAGTCCTTACTACAAGGATTCCCATAAGCGAGTAAAAGTGGTTGTCAATTGTATTTTTGGTGATGTGGAGGTGGTTCGCGTATGATAAAGAAAGGAACCGTTCTTCTTCTCGCCTGGTATGCTACCTTGATTGTCTTGGTAGTGCTGGCAGCAGTCTTTCCTCTCCTCCACCAGTCTTTCTTTGATATATCTTTATGGACATCGACAGAACAATTTATATTTACCGTTTTTCTCTTGATTGTTATTCTGACCTTTTTTTTGGTCGTTTTGGTTCAATCCGTCGCGATTGTTGCTACCCAAGGAATGCGGCAGAAAATTCGTTCCATTATTCAAAACAAGAACATCCGCAGCTCATCAGAAGATGACCAGCTCTTGCTCCAATTATCGGAAAAAGTGCGTGGCTTGACTCGGCAGGTCCAGCTGATTGACAACCAGGATTTGGTCAAAAAAGAAGAAATTGTGGAAGGGGAACGCAAGCGGATTGCTCGTGATTTACATGATACTGTCAGCCAAGAATTATTTGCCAGCAGTATGATTTTATCAGGTTTGTCTAGTAGCTTAGAGACGATTGAGGCGGATATCTTGCAGCAACAATTAGGAATCGTCAAAGACACGATTGAAACAGCCCAGCGTGATTTGCGCATTTTGCTCTTGCATTTGCGCCCGAGTGAGTTAGATGGCAAGGATTTGGTGGAAGGTTTTGACGTTATTCTGCGGGAAGTAAGCGATAAGAGTACAATTGAAGTGCAGTTTCATCATGAAGTGGAGAAGTTGCCAACTGCCATCGAAGAGCATCTCTTTCGCATTGGTCAAGAGATTGTCAGCAATACCTTGCGGCACTCTAAAGCCCATCATCTGGATGTTTACCTCGTGCAATCAGAGTATGAAGTGCAGCTGAAAATGACGGATGATGGTGTCGGTTTTGTCAAAAATGACGAGCAAGAAGTCAGCTACGGCTTACAAAATATTCAGGAACGGGTAGAAGATATGGCAGGAACGGTGAAAATTCGCACCGCTCCTGACAAGGGAGTGGCGATTGATATCCGTGTCCCATTATTGAAAGGAAAAGAACATGAGCAAGATTCGAGTCTTACTAGTGGATGACCATGAAATGGTCCGACTAGGATTGAAAAGTTTTTTAAATTTACAACCAGATGTCGAGGTAATCGCAGAAGCCAGTGACGGTCAAGAAGGAGTTGAGAAATCTTTGGAACTAAGACCAGACATCATTGTCATGGACTTGGTCATGCCTCAGCTATCAGGGGTTGATGCGACGTTGGAAATTCTTAAAGAATGGAAGGATGCCTCTGTCTTGATTTTAACCTCATACTTGGACAATGAAAAAATTTATCCGGTCTTGAAAGCAGGAGCCAAGGGCTACATGCTAAAAACCTCGAGTGCAGAAGAAATTGTCCGTGCCATTCGTAAGGTTTATCAGGGAGAGCTTGCCATTGAAACGGAAGTGGAAAAGAAGATGGAGCACCAAAAACGCCACCCTGCTTTGCATGAGGATTTGACAGCGCGCGAAAAGGAAATTTTGACCTTGCTTGCCAAGGGCTACGACAACCAACGGATTGCAGATGAATCCTTTATTTCCCTAAAGACAGTCAAAACTCACGTGTCGAATATCTTGTCGAAGCTAGCTGTAAGTGACCGCACGCAGGCAGTTGTCTATGCTTTCCAACATGGACTGGTAGCGCAAGACTCAGAATCGTGATATAATAATACTCGATTGTGAAAGCTAGTCAGATTCTGAGTTTTAGAAAGCATAACATGCAGTAAAAGGAGATATATGGACGCGAAATTAAAATACAGAGCTAAAAAAATAAAAATCATCTTTTTTGATATTGACGATACTCTTCGTGTCAAGGATACAGGCTATGTTCCAGCTTCCTTGACCCATGTATTTAAATCTTTGAAAGAAAAAGGGATTCTAACAGGTATTGCTTCTGGGCGTGCTATTTATGGTGTAGTACCAGAATTACAAGCCTTGAAGCCAGATTATTTTGCGATGATTAATGGCAGTTTTGTCGAAGATGCAAAAGGAAATATTATCCGTCAAAAAGCGATTGCGACAGAGCTGGTAGAACGTTGTATCGAGTGGACCAAGACAGAAGGAATTGATTACGGCTTAATGGGAGGCCATAAGGCAACCCTGTCTCACCGTGATGAACGTATCAGTAAGACCATTGACATTATTTATGAAAATTTGGAAACAGATCCCGATTTTTATAAAGAAAATTCCATTTATCAGATTTGGACTTTTGAGCAAGAAGGTAGAGAGGTCGAACTTCCAGCAGACTTACAAGAAGAGATGCGTAGCGTCCGTTGGGAAGCAATCTCATCGGATATTATCCTGCAAGACGCATCGAAAGCAGCAGGAATTGCAGCAGTTGTCGAACACCTTGGTTTGAAACCTGAGAATGTCATGGTCTTTGGGGATGGTTTGAATGACCTAGAAGCCTTTGATTATGCTGGAATCAGTGTTGCTATGGGTGTTTCTCACCCTGACTTAGCAGCAAAAGCAGACTACATTACAAAAACAGTAGAAGAAGATGGCATTTTACATGCCTTGGAGGAATTTGGTTTGGTAGAAAAAGAAAAATATTACCCACAATTGGACTTAGAGAATGTTGAAGGACCTCGTGCGACAATTAAGACTAGTCATGGCGATTTAAAGTTGCAATTATTCCCTGATATTGCACCAAAAACAGTTGCAAACTTTGTGGCGCTCGCAAAAGACGGCTACTATGATGGTGTTATTTTCCACCGCATTATCAAAGATTTCATGATTCAAGGGGGAGACCCAACTGGAACAGGTATGGGTGGCGAATCCATTTATGGTGAAGCTTTTGAAGATGAATTTTCAATGGAAGCTTTCAATATTCGCGGAGCGCTGTCGATGGCAAATGCAGGACCAAATACCAACGGCAGTCAATTTTTCATCGTTCAAAATACCAACTTACCTTATGCTAAAAAGGAATTAGAACGAGGTGGCTGGCCAGCACCGATTGCAGAAATCTATGCAGAACAAGGCGGAACACCGCATTTGGATCAACGCCACACTGTCTTTGGTCAATTACGAGATGAAGCATCATACGCTGTTTTAGATACCATTGCTGCAGTTGAAACAGGGGCGATGGACAAGCCAGTCGAAGACGTCATCATTGAAACAATCGAAATTGAGGATTAAGATGAAAATTGGAGAGAAATTACGGGGGACGGTGACCGGTATCCAACCCTACGGGGCCTTTGTTGACTTGGAAAATGGAACAACAGGATTGATTCACATTTCAGAAATCAAAACAGGCTATGTGGACAATATCCGCGAGCAATTAAGGATTGGGCAGGAGTTGCTGGTGCAAGTCGTTGATTTTGATGAATATAGCCAAAAAGCTAGTCTATCTCTACGAACGCTAGAAGAAGAAAAGCAGAAAGTCCCACGACCTCACCGCTTTACAAGTGACCGCTACAAAATTGGTTTTGAACCCCTAGCTAAGAATTTACCGCATTGGATCAAAGAAGCCAAAAAGTATTTAGAAAAGCAAGCATGAATAAACAGCAAAAAAGGAATTAGGAGTAATCCAATTCCTTTTTTAATAGTTTAGTCTTAGAACCTGTATTTATAAGCGAAGTCATTCTAGTCGGGAACTTATTTTACGATGATCAAGGTGTTTTTTTGAAGGAATACTGACTGTGTTTCGAAAAAAAGCAACGATGAGTAGAAAAAAATAAGTCCTAAATAGAGTTGCTGAGCTTTGGATACAGGTTCTTAAATTTACGCTTCATAAAGAGCGGTTGAAAGATAACGCTCACCGTTGTCAGCAAGGATTGCCAGCACCTTTTTACCAGTTCCTAGTTCTTTTGCGACTTCAATCGCAGCGTAAATGGCAGCACCAGAAGAAATTCCTACCAGGAAGCCCTCTTTTCCACCAATCGCTCGACCAGTCGCGAGTGCATCGTCTGATTTGACACGGATAATATGGTCGTAGGATTCAGTATCTAGGGCTTCAGGGATAAATCCTGCGGAAATTCCTTGGATTTTGTGTGGTCCAGGTGCCTCGCCTGATAAGACAGCAGATTCGTCTGCTTCGACAGCGTAAATGCTGATAGCGGGATTTGCTTGTTTGAGAGTATGAGAGACTCCTGTAATCGTTCCGCCGGTTCCAATCCCAGAAACAAAGGCATCGAGTCCTGTTGGGCCAAAGGCTTCTAGAATTTCTTGACCAGTAGTATCCTCGTGGATTTTTGGGTTAGCAGGATTTGCAAATTGAAGAGGCACCCAACCTTCACGTTCTTTTGCAATTTCATGAGCTTTTGCAATCGCCCCCTTCATTCCCTCGCTACCAGGAGTAAGAACGAGTTCAGCTCCGTAAGCTTGAATGATTTTGCGGCGCTCAATGCTCATGGTTTCAGGCATGACGATAATCACCTTGTACCCTTTTGCAGCTCCGACCCAGGCAAGTCCGATTCCTGTATTTCCGCTGGTTGGCTCCACAATGGTATCGCCAGGTTTGATGACTCCGTCTTTTTCAGCTTGTTCAATCATCGCTAGGGCAATCCGGTCTTTGACAGATGAACCAGGATTGAAGGCTTCTAATTTCACATACACATCCGCAGCCCCTTCTGGTACGAGATTGTTTAATTTTACGATAGGAGTCTTTCCAACTAATTCTGTAATATTTTGATAAATAGCCATGCGGCACCTCCATTTCTTATTGCTATCAGTATACTCTTGTCTTTATTGTTTGTAAAATATAAAAAACCTATCGTGGTGATAGGTGTTATCAATGCACAGGGATTTCAACGATACGGAAATCAGTTTTTTCAACTTGGATTTTTCCATGGTAAAATTTTGTCAGACTGTCCATGATGTTCTGCGTCTCTTTCTTATCGGTAAAAATCATGGTCTGAATATCTGCTAAAAATTCAGTATCATATTCTTCTAAATTATGTGTCGCCCGCCAATTGGCAAATTCCTGATATTGGGAATAGTTCATCGTAATCGAAATGCCTTGCTGTTCCTTGACCTCGACAATCCCAATCTCAGATACGGTATGGGCGACTGCTCCAGCATAAGCCCGAATCAAGCCTCCGGCCCCTAATTTAACTCCACCAAAATAGCGGGTCACAACGACAGCTACATTGGTCAATTGATTGTTTTCTAAGACAGTAAGCATCGGAACGCCAGCAGTTCCAGAAGGCTCACCGTCGTCTGAAGACCGCTTGATTCCCATATTTTCGCCTAGGATAAAAGCAGAGCAGTTATGGGTGGCGCGGGAGTGTTCTTTTTTGATTGAGTTAATAAAGTCACGGGCTTCATCTTCAGAAGCTACCCGTTTTACATGACAGATAAACCGTGATTTTTTGATTTCCTCTTCTGCTAAACCGTCAGTAGCAATTGTTCGATATTCTCTCATATCCTGATTGTACTAATTTTTTTTTAAGATGACAAGTTTTCAGATAAAAAATGCGAATAGATAACTATGACAGATTTAGCAAATTACTATGGACGGTTGTTTACCCACCACCAATTGACAGCAGAAGAGCGCAAGCAAGCTCAGAAGGTAGCAAGTCAAGTTGACAAGGCCTGTTTTCGTTGTTCAACTGTTTTTGATGACAAGCATCGTCTGCCAAATGGCGCCCTGTATTGTAGAGAGTGCATATTACTCGGACGCGTGCGGACGGATGAAGATTTATATACATTTCCCCAGCAAGCCTTTCCACCACAAAATTCTTTAAAATGGAAAGGACGGTTGACTGCATGGCAGCAGGGAATTTCAGATGCGCTTCGGCAACAATTTCAAGCTAAAAAAGCTACCTTAGTTCATGCTGTGACAGGAGCTGGTAAAACTGAAATGATCTATCATGTCATGGCAGATGTGATTGATGCAGGCGGTGCGGTTTGCTTAGCTAGTCCACGGATTGATGTTTGCCTCGAGTTGTATAAGCGTTTGCAGCATGATTTTTTCTGTCCGATTAGTCTGTTACATGAGGGAGCAGAACCTTACTTTCGCACGCCACTTGTGATTGCAACCACACATCAACTGCTGAAATTTTATCAGGCGTTTGACTTGGTCTTGATTGATGAGGTGGATGCCTTTCCCTATGTGGATAATCCCATACTTTATCGTGCAGTAGAAAATGCTATCAAAGAAGGTGGTGTGACCATATTTTTGACTGCTACTTCGACGAATGAATTGGATAAAAAAGTTCGTATTGGAGAACTGCACCGCCTCCGACTACCCCGACGCTTTCATGGGAATCCCCTAGTCGTTCCGCAAAAGGTATGGCTCTCTCATTTTGAAAAGAATCTAAAGAAGAGCAAAATCCCCCAAAAATTGGTAAAGAAAATAGCAGAGCAACAAAAAACAGGCTTTCCTCTCCTCCTTTTTCTACCGGAAATTCGTATGGGGCAAGACTTTGCTAATCTATTGACAACCTATTTTCCAGACCAGGGCATTGGCTTTGTCTCCAGTCAGACCGAAAATCGTCTTGAAATCGTGGGACAATTCCGCAAGCAGGAAATCACCATACTTGTCACGACCACTATTTTAGAACGTGGGGTCACTTTTCCAGGTGTCGATGTTTTTGTAGTAGAGGCTAATCACTACCTCTATACCTCGTCCTCCCTCATTCAGATTGCCGGACGAGTAGGCCGAAGTATGGAGCGGCCAACAGGGACCTTGCTCTTTTTTCATAATGGAACCAATCGTGCGATTGAAAAAGCTATTCAAGAAATTCAGCTAATGAATAAGGAGGCAGGCGATGGTCAGGTGTCTACTGTGTCAGCAAAGTCTTAAAAATCGGGTCTTGTTTTCAGACATTCTTCTATTAAAGAAAGAAAAAGAAGAAGTTTGTGTTGACTGCAAAAAGCGGTTTCTTCCCATATCAGAAACGCACTGCCCAACATGCTTTAAAGAAGGAGAAGAAAAAGTCTGTTCAGACTGCCACTATTGGCAGGACAAGGGGACGGGAGTCTCCCATGAAAGCCTCTATCGCTATAACGAAGCAATGGCAGATTATATCAGCCGCTATAAATTTATTGGCGATTATCTGCTACGGACTGTATTTGCAACTGAATTACGGATCTATTTCAAAGATAAGAGAGGTCATACGCTTGTGCCTATTCCTATTAGTGAGCAGAGAATGGCAGAGCGTGGCTTCAATCAAGTCACTGGCTTGCTAAATGCAGCAGGGCTTTCGTTTCAGGAAATTCTCCAAAAAGAAGCGACCAAAAAGCAATCAGATAAGAATCGCCAAGAACGTTTAGCGTTAAAGCAGCCTTTTTCCATTGTTGAAAAAACAGCTATTCCCGAAAAACTTATATTGGTAGATGATATTTATACGACAGGCGCTACTATATGGTTAGCAAAACAACTCTTGATGAAAAATGGTGCGAAAACAGTCACGAGTTTTTCACTCGCCCGTTAGTAAACGCTTGCAAAAAAATCATAATATGGTATAATGATAGTGAACAAAAGCGAAAGCTTAGAAAGAGGTATTTACTATGATTAAATTTAGCATTCGTGGAGAGAACATCGAAGTAACAGACGCTCTTCGTAGTTACGTCGAAGAAAAAGTAGCTAAGATTGAAAAATACTTCCATGCAGACCAAGAGTTAAATGCGAAAGTAAATCTAAAAGTATACCGTGATAAACGCTCAAAAGTAGAAGTGACTATCCCACTAGGATCAATTACACTTCGTGCAGAAGATATCTCTCAAGACATGTACGGTTCAATTGACTTAGTAGTTGATAAGATTGAACGTCAAATTCGCCGCAATAAAACAAAGATTGAAAAGAAAAATCGTCAAAAAGTTTCTACTAGTCAGTTGTTTACAGAAGAGTTAGTAGAGCAAGTTGAAGAAGAAGTAAAAGTTGTTCGTACCAAGCAAGTGGATTTGAAACCAATGGATTTAGAAGAAGCTATTTTACAACTTGAATTGCTGGGACATGATTTCTTCATCTATACAGATGCGAAAGACTCTACAACAAATGTCATTTACAAGCGTGAAGACGGTGGCCTCGGTTTACTAGAGGTCAAAGCTTAAAAAATATCTTGAAAATATCTGCAGATTCCTGTAGATATTTTTTGAATCTCCTCTTGCGAAAGTGAGTAGCTTTCGTAGTAGCTTATACTAGCAGTAAGAGGCCACGTTTTTTACGGTATTATCGGGCCAAGGCCAAAAAGAAGGCACAGTTCGGCAAATTTCAAGTTCAAGTTAGCCAGTCTGTAAAAATTCTCTAGGAGATTTGTAACCCAATATCTTCTTTGGATAGTTGTTAATCCAGTTTTCAATAAATGCGACTTGTTGCTGCGTCGCCTTTTTGCTTCCCTTAGGCAACCAACGCCTGATGAGTCTATTATGATTCTCATTAGTTCCACGCTCCCAAGAGGAATAAGGGTGGGCATAGTAGATATGATCGGGGCCAAAAACTTCTGCTAAACGACTGAATTCAGTCCCGTTATCAGCTGTGATTGAGTTAATTTGATAATCTCTGAGGATCATTTTCAGAGCTTGATTGACTGAAGACGCGGACTTATCGGGAATGAGTCGGATGATTTGATAACGACTCTTTCTATCAGTTAGAGTCAACAGACACTCATTTTTTGCCCGTGTTTGAATAACCGTATCAATTTCAACATCACCAACATTCTCACGTTGATTAATGCTTTCTGGCCGTTCCTCAATCGATTTTCCAGCCGGCTTAAAGTTGGGACTCGCTTGTTTTTTCTTCGTTTTCTCCTTGCGAGGATAAAGCATGCCATCCTTGGTCAATCCTAAGTGTCCATGATGAATCCAGTAGTAAATGGTGGAGACGGAGACAGATATCCCTTTTGCTTTTACCATCATCTCAGGAGAGTATTTCTGCTTGATATAGTGAAGAATCTTTTCTTTGAGTTCCTTGGTTAGGGAAGTCTGCCTCACAGAATGTTTACGATTATTTTGATAGTTTTTTTGAGCGAAGTCAGCTGAGTAGATTATTTCAAATTTTCCTTTACGCACTTGTTGCCTAACCAGACCACGTTTGACTTCGTTGTGAATGGTTTGAGGAGCCTTCTCTAATCTTCTAGCGATTTCACGATTTGAGAGCCCTTCTTGAAGCCAACGCTCAATCATTCTACGTTCAGCTAGTGTCAAATGTTTCCTTTTTGGTGTATAATAGTGTTGCATCTCAGAGTCTTTCTAATTGTTCTTGTGGTGATTACAATTATATCTCTCTGAGATGTTTTTTTATACCCTTGAGTGGCTAACTTCATTTTAGAACTTTCGCCGAACTTTCGTTCATGAAAAAAATTCAAAAAAAGTAAAAAAAGTAGTTGACAATAAGAAGCAGAGGTGATATACTGATATAGTTGTCGCTTGAGAGAGCGATAAGGCAAGACCTTTGAAAATTAAAGAAGACGAACCAAACGTGCAGGGTGGTTTATGGAGACATAAACCGTCAATGAACATAAGAAAATAAATCTGTCAGTGGACAGTATGAGTGAAGACTCAAACTATTAAATGAGAGTTTGATCCTGGCTCAGGACGAACGCTGGCGGCGTGCCTAATACATGCAAGTAGAACGCTGAAGCTTGGTGCTTGCACCGAGCGGAGGAGTTGCGAACGGGTGAGTAACGCGTAGGTAACCTGCCTGGTAGCGGGGGATAACTATTGGAAACGATAGCTAATACCGCATAAAAGTACTTACTGCATGGTAAGTATTTGAAAGGTGCAATTGCACCACTACCAGATGGACCTGCGTTGTATTAGCTAGTTGGTGAGGTAACGGCTCACCAAGGCGACGATACATAGCCGACCTGAGAGGGTGATCGGCCACACTGGGACTGAGACACGGCCCAGACTCCTACGGGAGGCAGCAGTAGGGAATCTTCGGCAATGGGGGGAACCCTGACCGAGCAACGCCGCGTGAGTGAAGAAGGTTTTCGGATCGTAAAGCTCTGTTGTAAGAGAAGAACGTTAGCGGGAGTGGAAAATCCGCTAAGTGACGGTAACTTACCAGAAAGGGACGGCTAACTACGTGCCAGCAGCCGCGGTAATACGTAGGTCCCGAGCGTTGTCCGGATTTATTGGGCGTAAAGCGAGCGCAGGCGGTTTGATAAGTCAGAAGTAAAAGGCTGTGGCTCAACCATAGTACGCTTTTGAAACTGTCAAACTTGAGTGCAGAAGGGGGGAGTGGAATTCCATGTGTAGCGGTGAAATGCGTAGATATATGGAGGAACACCGGTGGCGAAAGCGGCTCTCTGGTCTGTAACTGACGCTGAGGCTCGAAAGCGTGGGGAGCGAACAGGATTAGATACCCTGGTAGTCCACGCCGTAAACGATGAGTGCTAGGTGTTGGGTCCTTTCCGGGACTCAGTGCCGCAGCTAACGCATTAAGCACTCCGCCTGGGGAGTACGACCGCAAGGTTGAAACTCAAAGGAATTGACGGGGGCCCGCACAAGCGGTGGAGCATGTGGTTTAATTCGAAGCAACGCGAAGAACCTTACCAGGTCTTGACATCCCAGTGACCGTCCTAGAGATAGGATTTTTCTTCGGAACACTGGTGACAGGTGGTGCATGGTTGTCGTCAGCTCGTGTCGTGAGATGTTGGGTTAAGTCCCGCAACGAGCGCAACCCCTATTGTTAGTTGCCATCATTGAGTTGGGCACTCTAGCGAGACTGCCGGTAATAAACCGGAGGAAGGTGGGGATGACGTCAAATCATCATGCCCCTTATGACCTGGGCTACACACGTGCTACAATGGCTGGTACAACGAGTCGCGAGTCGGTGACGGCAAGCTAATCTCTTAAAGCCAGTCTCAGTTCGGATTGTAGGCTGCAACTCGCCTACATGAAGTCGGAATCGCTAGTAATCGCGGATCAGCACGCCGCGGTGAATACGTTCCCGGGCCTTGTACACACCGCCCGTCACACCACGAGAGTTTGTAACACCCGAAGTCGGTGAGGTAACCTTTTAGGAGCCAGCCGCCTAAGGTGGGATAGATGATTGGGGTGAAGTCGTAACAAGGTAGCCGTATCGGAAGGTGCGGCTGGATCACCTCCTTTCTAAGGAAATGGAACTCTGTACGTAGTCTTCTTTAATTTTGAGAGGTCTTGTGGGGCCTTAGCTCAGCTAAGCGAAACCGCAGGTTTCAGGTTTGTCGAAGCGAAAGCGAACGACAGGGGCCAGCGGCACCCGAAGACAATAGAATAAGAAACGTGAACTAATAAGAGAAAACCAGATTATTAGTTGGGGCCTTAGCTCAGCTGGGAGAGCGCCTGCTTTGCAC
>NZ_CP022681.1 GCF_003595525.1 Streptococcus respiraculi
ATGCCTACATGGAAAGCGTTACGGGTTTTAGCGCTAGCCTGTTGCAATCACTGGGCGGAGATACGGCAAAATCTGCAGAAGTGGCCCACATGGCTATGGTCGATATGTCTGATAACGCCAACAAAATGGGGACTGATATGGGGCTCATCCAAAACGCTTATCAGGGATTTGCCAAGCAGAATTACACGATGCTGGATAATTTGAAGCTTGGTTATGGCGGGACAAAGTCTGAAATGGAACGGTTGCTGGCTGATGCGGAAAAGCTGACCGGTGTTAAGTATGACATCAACAATCTCTCAGATGTGTATTCTGCAATCCATGCCATTCAAGGGAAATTAGATATTACTGGAACAACCGCAAAAGAAGCCTCAACAACTTTTAGTGGCTCATTTGAATCCATGAAGTCTGCTGCTCAAAATGTTCTAGGCAATCTCTCTTTGGGTGCGGATATTGAGCCGTCATTAGTGGCACTGGCTCAAACGACTTCTACCTTTCTTTTTAGTAATTTCTTTCCGATGGTGGGAAATATTTTAAAGGGTTTACCACAGGCTTTTGCGGTTGTTTTTGAAAACTGCGGGGCCTATTTTATTGTCTGGTGGTCAGCAAATGCTAGAGCAATTGGGGATTGGTTTTGACAGTGGAATGGCTGGTTTTGGCTCAAAAGTCATGACGACCATTCAACCTGTCATTCAAGGTTTTCAAACTGCTTTTGGGCAATTACCTGGTCTGTTTCAAACGATTGCTAGTTCTGTGGCACCAGTTATTGAAACCATTGCAAATGGCTTTACTCAGTTAGATTTTAGTGGGATTCAAGATTTGATATCTGCTATTATCCCCGCCTTAGAAGCGGGCTTTAGTCGGTTTATGTCGATTGCTGGTCCTGCGATTGATAGTGTGGTTCAATCCTTTGTTGGTTTGTGGAATGCGGCGCAACCATTGATTTCTATACTGGCTGATGCCTTGATGCCAGCTTTTGAAATTCTAGGGTCTTTCCTTGGAGGGGTATTTCAAGGGATTATGATAGGGATTTCAGGTCTGTTTGACGGATTAAAGATTGCGATTGACTTTTTAACGCCAGTTATAGCATTTCTAGTTGATGGTTTGAAGCAATTTGAGCCAGTCTTCAGCATGATTGCTCAGTGGGTCGGCGTTGCCATTGGATTGTTTACTAATTTAGGTTCTATCGGAGAAGGAATGGGTAATATTCTCAAGAATGCATGGTCTAACATTCAATCAGCTGTTCAGACCGCTGGAAATCTTATCAGCACGGCCATCGAGTATATCAAGTTGGCTTTTAGTGGCGCTGGAAACGCTGTAGGTGTTTTGAAAAACATCTTCTCGCTTGCATGGATGGCGATACAAGATGTCGTCAATGTTGCAAAAGGAATTATTGAAGGTGCAATTTCAACCGTTAAGGCTGCCTTCAGCAGTTTCGGTGGCATTGTGTCTAGCGTTGGTGGGAGTGTGACGGGGATTGTCAATAATATCATCTCAACAATCAAAGGACTTGCAAATATTGATATTTCTGGTGCTGGTGCAGCGATTATGAATGGCTTTTTAGGTGGTTTGAAATCTGCTTGGGGAGCTGTGACAGACTTTGTCGGCGGTATTGCAGGCTGGATTGCTGAACATAAGGGGCCGATTTCCTACGATAAGCGGTTGCTGATTCCTGCTGGTAAAGCGATTATGGGTGGACTGAATCAGGGGTTAGTTGCTAACTTTAGAGAGGTTCAATCTACTGTCAGCGGAATGGCTGGAGCTTTGGTGGATTCTTTTGGAGACGATGGGCTAGAAGCTAGTCTGACTAGTGATGTTCGTCAAAGTTTAACTAATGACAACCTGTTAAAAAATTCTATGGGTGTTTCTACTCAATCAGGTCTTTTAGACCGTCTAGCGAGTGTGGAGACGTTACTGCAAGGGATTTTGGACAAGGATTTGTCTGTGTACTTGGATGGTGAAAAGATTGGTCAGAGTACTTATCGTACTCATGGACAAATTATGGCAAGGGAGGGAATGTAGATGTATATGATTATCAATGGTTTCAATACTTCTGACATTCCTTATTGTCAGTTAATTGATGCTGGAGAGGTTGAAAGCGCAGCGCCTCGTGTGGCTGAATCTACAACGATATATGGCGCAAATGGGAAGGTCACTATCTGGGATGGCGCTTATGATAACTATGAAAGAACATTGACTTTTCTCGTTAAAACGTTGGAGGATGTACAACGATTAGTCGAGGTCTTTCGTAGCGAAAAGAATGAAGTAGAATTTTGGTACCAGTTAGGCAGTTTGTTTTATGCTGATTTTAAATCAAGCAAATATAAACCGTATGGAATGCACCATTGGACGGTTGACATTACGCTTGATATGTATCCTTTCCGCTATATGAAGAATGTAGAGGATGTGGTGTTAGCAAGCAGTGGCTCTGTTGTCAACAAGGGGACAGTATATGCGGAGCCAATCATTATCATAGAAGGACAAGGCGATGTTAGTTTGACCATTGGCCAACAAACCATGCGCTTGATCTTAAACGGAAAGGCGACAATTGATTGCCGTCATCGGGAGCAGAAGATTTTAAATAAGGATGGACAAATCCAAAATACCATCCGAAAACGTGGTCCGTTCTTTGAAATCGCAACTGGTCGCTCTGGGGTGACGACAAGTGGCAGTGTGTCGAAAATAACCATAAAGGGAAATTGGAGGTATAGGGTTTGATTTATCTAAAAGAGGGGAATATCCCTTTGAATCTTGCTTGGGACGATGATATTGTCCAAGAAGCAAACAGCACCTACCAGCTTTCTTTTAAGTTTCCAGTGACGGATGAGAAGTGGTCTTTGTTAACAACAGAGACCTTTCTTTTGGCGGATGATTTGCATGGAGAGCAGGAGTTTTTTATCTTTGATGTGGTCAAAGAAAATGGCTATGTGCAGATTTATGCAAATCAAGTATTTACGCTATTAAATTATTACACTATGTCAAGCATAAACGTAGATAGAGTTGTAGGTCAGATGGTGATGAATGCTCTTGCTGGCTCTATCGTTCGTAGCCATCCGTTTTCATTTTCTTCTGACATTATGGGACGTCATACGCTGAATGTGGCTGATAAGTCTGTGATGGATGTACTCGCTAAAGATAAGCACTCTATCCTTGGTCAATGGGGTGGTGACCTTGTCCGTGATAAGTATGATGTGCAATTATTGCAAAATGGAGGGACTGAAAACGAGTCCCTTTTCATGTATAAGAAAAATCTAAGCAAGTACCATGAGAGTAAGTCAGTCAAGAGCTTACGGACAAGGATTCATTTTCGAAAGAAACTCACTTCTCAAGAAAGCAAGAAGGAGCAGGTCATTCGAGTTACTGTAGATAGCCCACTGATAAATAAATATAGTCAGATTTACGAAGCAACCATGGAGGTCAACGACGAATCGGTAAAAGATGTTGCAAGTTTGAAAGAATACGGCAGGCGCTACTTTGCTAGTAATTTGTGTGACCTTGTAGAGGATAGTTTAGAACTTGAGGTGAAAGGTAAGTCGGATGTCCCCGTCAAGCTGTTTGATACGGTCAGCGTATATCATGAGCAATTTGATACTGATATTCGGATAAAGATTTCTAAATATCATTTCTCGCCCATGTCCAAAAAATTGAAATCAATCGGATTTGGTAAAGTGTTCCAATCCATAGGAAGTACACTTAGTGGAATGGTCAACGACGCTGTGTCAGAATCTACCTCAGCCTTGCTTTCGGACTTCGATGTCCGTTTAGCGAAAGAAATCGAAAATGCCAATCGTGCTTTCGATGCGAAATTTGACAAAGAGAAAGAAGCAATTGAAGACAGTATCGAACAAGCCAAAGCCAAGGCTGAACAAGGCTATGCTCAGCTAGCCGATGATTTCGACATAGCGCTCACTGACCAACGTAATGAAGCAATAATTGAGAGGCAATCGTTATTAGAAAGCATAGAGGAAACACGTCAGAAGCTTCAAAATATCCGTGTCGGAAGTCGTAACTACATACGTGATTATAGCTTCAAAGCGGGTTTTGACAGAATCTTGAAGAATCATGGGGATTGGCGCTTTGAACGCATTACGGATAGTCGTATTCCTGGTGGATATGCGGTAAAGGCAACTTATCACGGCGCAGAAAAGAATTCGGGCATTTCTTTGGGTCTTATCAATTTGACAACGAGCGAATGGTTAGGTCGTGAAGTGACGTTTAGTGTCTATGTTAAGGCGAACCGAAATCGCAAATTAACAAACTTTGGGCACGAGACAGGTGGTCTTTTTGGCGAAAAAGATATTACAACGGAGTGGCAACGATTCAGTAAGAGTTTTGTTGTAACGTTACATCCAAGTAATAGCAGTTGGACAGGTGTTGCGTTATATGATGAAAGTGAAGACAAGTTTTCAAATGGCGACGAATTGTACTTTGCAGTCCCTCAACTAGAAGATGGAACTGTCGCTACTACTCCAAAACCTGCACCAGAAGACAACGAGGTCAGTCTTGCGTCGGTTGAACAACGCATAGATAGTATATCTGCTAGCGTTTCTTCGTTGGATTTAGATGGTGTTCTGAAAAAATCTGAGGTTCTGATTGAAGATGGACGTGTTCAAATAGGTACTGGAAAGGTCCTAGACGGAAACGCAGTCGCAAGTCTTTTGACAGTTCAACCAGAAGCAATTCGGGCGGTGACAGATAAGATAGTTATTACCTCAAAACAATACAATCTTGTAAGCGATGAATACAAGAATGTTTGCAGGCGTGTGACCCAAAGTGGTTATGTGATGGACATTCCTTTGGCGATTAATGAGAGAGAGTTTTCGATTACAGGAGAGGCTATGCGTGTATCAGGAAGTGGTAGTCTGCAATTTTACTGCGTGGTATTTTATGGCGATGGAAGCAGGGTGGGAACGGGCTATACATCTAGTCTTATGAACACGACCAAGGCGCCTTTTAGCTTAACTTCCAAATTTACTACAACTAGCGGTAAAAGCGTGTCTGGTATCAGATTTTATATGAACGTCTCATCTTCTGATGTGTGGGAGGTGTGTAACCTATCCATTATGCCGAAAATTGGTGCAGAGCTAATCGTTGACGGGTCTATCACAGCTGATAAACTAAACGCAAATAGCGTGCGAGCAGGTATCCTGACCGCAAACTCTATCACGTCAAACATGATTGCTTCAGAGGCAATCACGGGTGATAAGCTGAAGGTAGATACCGCACTAATCAATAAACTTACAACAAATGATGCACTGATTCGAAATTTGACTGCTAAATCAGCGTTTATTACAGCGATTCAAGCGATTGACTTGAGTGCGTCACGAATTAAGAGCGGAGTCTTGCAAGCACGAAACGGTGCGATGAGGATTGACCTTGATAACGCTGGAATTTCATTTAAAGAAAAAGCAACACTTAAGTTTGAATCAACCGGCAATATCTTTTACAGAGAGAAAAAACATCCAAAGGGGCATAATACCATTGGAGCCCTCATGTTTAAGGATAGTCGAGGCGGAGGTGTTCTGACGGCCTTAGGCAATACCTCTCATCAGTCTGTCGAAGCTATGCGAAATACACAAGGGGAAGGTGGATGGACAGGTGATTTTGCGGGTGTCAGAGTCATTCGTGATGATAGAAACACACAATGGGACCGTGTCGACATCATCGCAGATAGGATTATCATGGCTCACTCTACTAATTTCCAAGATAAACACAATAGCGGATTTTATTTCTATCCTACGGCAGTCAACGGCTGGTGGAATTTGGGGAGAATTTTACAACTTATTAGCAATAAGTTTGAACAACACGGATGGGGAGGAATTGGAAATATCTACAGCTTAACTTATAAAGAAGAAACTAATCCAACTCAATTCACGTAAGCGAAGGAGAAACACATGAACGAGTACTTATATACACACATGATTGCGGACTTGTCTGATCAAGTTAAGAATAAGACGTTGGAATCTGCGGAGTATCGTGCACGTCTAGCGCAGGTAACAGAAGAAAAGGCGCAGGTTGTGCAGGATTTGGCATTTGTCCAAAAAGTTTTAGACTCGGACAAGGACTTGAAAGAGCTCTTTGATGAGCAGACTAAGAAACTAGAAGAGGAGGTAGCACATGGCGCTTAGGGTTTATTCATCGGCTTCTTACAATCCAACGACAGGCAAAACACTTGTCGGGATAAAAGAAAGTGATGACAGAGAGACCGTTTTATTCAATGCAACTCTGGATGGTGACCACACAAACGATTCAGACGCAGATTTGATTAAGCTAGCGCTTGATTGGTTCACGCTTCGGTATGTTAAAGCCTTCTCAGACCAGCTCTTAAATGACAAGGTCAATGAAGCGACAAAGGCTGCCAAGGCTTCTCAGGAAGCAGCGGATGAGGCGAAGGCTTCGACTGAGGAAATCAGACAGGCAACGGAGCAGGTCAAGGCGATGGTTCGTACGGTGTCCTTGACCCTTAATGAAGCGTTAGGTATGCTTTTTGAGGACAAAGACAGTGAAGAAGAGATGTCTGATGACGATGAAGAATCGGAAGATACCGCAGAAACAGAGGTAGTTTCAGATGATGAACATGAAACAACTATTGAAAACAATTAAAACGATAACAGAAAGAGGGACAATTATGATGGTTAATTTTTACGCGATGGAAATTTTAGAAGGCTGGATTACAATCGAACAAGTGCCAAAACGCTTTCGTAAGCGGGTGCAGGAGTTGGTGAAGTTGGCTGAAACTGGATTAGATAAAGAGTAGTCGCAAGGCTACTCTTTAAGGGAAGGAGACACTATGCCAGAAAGTATCAAAGCAGAGTTTTTGCTTTGGCTTGTTGGAACAGCTATTCCTTGTATTAGTAT
Organism: Streptococcus respiraculi; assembly: GCF_003595525.1. NCBI lineage: Bacteria > Bacillati > Bacillota > Bacilli > Lactobacillales > Streptococcaceae > Streptococcus > Streptococcus respiraculi. The sequence goes on from NZ_CP022681.1 coordinate 6,856, forward strand.
GTACATTACAAATAAAGGCAAAATCAAGGAAGCGGAACATCGTATGACTGTCCTTGAAATGAAAGTGGAGCAAGCCGAATCAAAAGCTGCGCATAATGCGACACGTCTTGACGGACACGATGAGCAATATCGCGCTATGTATGCGATTGTGGAACAGGTCAAGCACTTATCTACAACGCTCGAAGAAGTCAAGCATGATGTCAAGAGTTTAACACGAAAGGAGTAACATACACATGATTAACTGGAAAGTACGCTTACGCAATCCACGTTTTTGGGTTGCTTTATTATCAGCCGTGGCGCTACTGGCGCAACAGATAGGCTTGAATGTGTTCCCTGAAAACTGGAAAGAAGTTTTAAATACTGTCTTGACAGTTCTTGCGATTGTGGGGATTGTAGAAGACCCTACAACAGCAGGTCTATCTGACAGCGAGCGGGCTATGAACTATGAAGAACCAAAATAAGTAAAGGAGACATAGCATGAGAGCGATAAAACGCTTATTGTTAATGATGATGTTATTACCTATGGGTTATATCGCTTTCGTGCTTAGCCCGTTTATAGAATTATTTTATAAGGAGGGAAATAGATGACAGTAAATACTGAGACGGCAATTGCCTGGTTCGAGGCTAGAAAAGGTAAAGTAAGTTACTCCATGGACTATCGTGATGGTCCGAACAGCTACGATTGCTCAAGTTCTGTTTATTATGCTTTGATGTCAGCTGGCGCTATTTCGGCTGGTTGGGCAGTTAATACTGAGTATGAGCATGACTGGCTCATTAAGAATGGTTATACACTCATTGCAGAAAATCAAGACTGGGGTGCAAAGCGTGGAGATGTCTTTATTTGGGGACGCCGTGGTCAGTCTAGCGGTGCAGGTGGGCATACTGGCATTTTCATTGACTCGGATAACATCATTCATTGTAATTGGGGCAGAAGAGGTATTAGTGTTGATCATTATGACACAGTAGCAGCCGCTAGTTGCTATATGTATTGTTATGTTTATCGTTTGACAAATCAAATCAGCACAACCGCTGGAAAAAGCCTTGACACCCTTGTTCAGGAAACCCTTGCAGGTAAGTATGGAAATGGCGAGGAGCGCAAAAAAGCGCTTGGTAATCAATACGAGGCTGTTATGGCAGTCATCAATGGCAAAGCTACGACAGTTAAAAAGACGATTGACCAGATGGCGCAAGAAGTAATTGCAGGTAAGTATGGAAACGGCGAGGAGCGAAAAAAATTGCTAGGTTCTGATTATGACGCAGTTCAAAAACGAGTGACGGAAATTTTACAAGGCTCTACATCGTCACCCGTTTCGAAACCGACAAAAGAAGCTGGCGATTTGTCCTTTAATGGTGCTATCTTGAAAAAAGCAGTACTGGACAAGATTTTGGAAAACTGCAAAAAGCACAATATCCTACCAAGCTACGCCCTAACCATTCTTCATTTTGAGGGCTTATGGGGCACCTCTGCGGTTGGTCGAACAGACAACAATTGGGGCGGTATGACCATGACATCAAACGATGAGCGCATTACTCGTCCAAGCGGTGTCACAGTCACCCGAGGTCTGGCCAGACCGTCAAATGAGGGTGGCTACTATATGCACTATGCGACAGTAGACGACTTTTTGACGGACTGGTTCTATTTGTTGCGAGCTGGTGGCTCTTACAAAGTTAGCAGTGCAAAGACATTTAGCGAAGCAGTCAAAGGCATGTTCAAAGTTGGGGGTGCAGTCTATGACTATGCGGCTACAGGGTATGAAAATTACCTGGTAGGTGCTTCTAGTCGCTTGAAAGCAATTGAAGCTGAAAATGGTAGTTTGACTAAGTATGACCTAATTCCCGACACGCCAAGCAATTTACAGCCCGACAAAATAGACGTTGCGCTTGACGGTATCGAAGTATCTATCAATGGTGTGAAATATACGCTTAATAAGAAGCCGATATAAAACAAGCAACCCCGCTCAGAGGAATCTGGGCGGGACTTTTTTGTTGTGTAAAAAATAAATTCGTCCGAAATTCGTCCGAAATAATTTCTATATTTATCCGTATTTATCCAAATTAAAAATCAAAAAAGCCCGATTTTATGGGCTTTTAACTTGGTTAAATCCTGATAAAACAGGTATAAAAAGGCGGTAGACGGATTATATATCCTTTATATAACAGGTTTTAAGGGCTATTCGTCCGAAATTCGTCCGAAGTTATCAAAGATATTGCGAATTTTATCGTTGTTTTTTTCTTTTAGTTTGTCTAGTTGATGGGCGTAAATTTTAAGTGTGATATTGAGATTTTCATGTCCGAGTATTTGAGAGATAGAAATGAGGTCTACTCCTTGAGCGATTAAAAAGCTAGCGTATGTGTGCCTGAGAGAATGGATAGTGACGGGTCTTCCGACAATTTTCTTGATAGTCTTATTGACTGCGCTGTTGCTGATTTTCGAGATTAAGCGATTTTGCTTATCTAAAGCATGATTTTCTTGATAGTTTTCAATCATGCTCAGAGTATGATTGTCAATTGGGACGGAGCGCTCAGAGCTTTTTGATTTTAAGGGGATAAAATCCATGGTATCTGTGTAATCAAAAGCTTGCTTGAGATGTAGCATTTGGTTTTCTTTGTCAATATCGTCTGACCGTAGACCGAGTAGTTCCCCAAATCGCAGACCAGTAATCGCCGCCAGGTAAATCGTGAAATAGGTGCTGTATTGAATATTGTCTTTGCATATTTGAATCAGTTTGATATACTCATGTTCCTCTAAGTATTTATTTTCGACTGCCTTTTTATTGATAGTTGATTTGACGATGGCTCCTTCACAAAAATTTGTATCAATAATCTTTTCACGCACTGCAATCTTAACAGCTGACTGAATATGATAGTGGAAGTTGTCGGCCGTTTCCTGTGAATATTTTTGGGTAAATTTATTAGCAATGCTTTGATAGTGTGTAGGTGTAATATCTTTGAGTAGGGTGTTGCCGAAGTAATGTTCGATATGTTTTTCGGTTTGCTGATATTTTTTCCACGTTCTTTCTGCAATGTGTGGTTTTTTGTAGATTTCTGCCCATTTTCTGTAGTATTCTAGAAGGGTCTGTTCTTTATTGACAAATGTATTTTTCTTGAGAAATAATTCTACTTCCATTGCGGCGGCTTGCGCTAGCGCTTTCGTTTTGAATCCTTTTTTTGATTTCTCACGGTATTTACCGTTAGCGTCTTTATAAGAAATACGATATTGCCATCCCGATGAGAGTTTCTTATAGAAAGCCATTTGCCTTTACCTCCTTTTGTGATAAAATGGGTATAGTAAAGAGACCTACTGCAAAGCAGGTTTTTACTATACGAAATTGCCTTACGCTCTCGTCGTCCAAAGTTTGAGTGTGGGGCTTTTTGGTTAAATCAGAATAAACTACAATAAACTACAATAAACTACAATAAACTACAATAAACTACAATAAACTACAATAAACTACAATAAACTACAATAAACTACAATAAACTACAATAAACTACAATAAACTACAATAAACTACAATAAACTACAATAAACTACAATAAATTATTTATCTTTCAAAACATAGTATTGAGTAGTATCTCTGGGGCCACTCCCGTACCACTCCAATATACCTTTTTTTGTCAATTCTTTGAGTAACTTTAGGGAATAAGGGCGACTTTTCTGGATTTCTGTCATAACGTCAGGGGTAGTTATTTGAGCGCTTCTATATGCTAATCTAATTATTTTCTTTTCATCTATAGTCAGATTGTTGAAAACTTCAGGAGATAGTCGTTGTTTCAATGTATCATTGACTCTAACCTGCCTATTGAGAATATTATTTTCTAGTAACAGTAAAACATTAGCATTATTGGGTTCGCTGTAAGTAGGTTGTTTAAGGAAGAAGTCTGCCATTTCGTTATAAATCCTTTTCACACCTTCATTCATTTCTTTTACCCATCCAAACTCGGAAAGAACTCGAGCTATTTTAGGATTGCGCGAAAAACGCTCTTCCAAGATATTTTCTAGTGTGACAATATTAGGGAGCATTCCTGGACTTTTTATTTCTAATCGGTCATCGAATAGTACTACAGTGATATGTTGCCCCCTAATAGAATAGTTCCTATGTGTAACAGCATTGACAATTCCTTCAAACCAGGCAAACTCGGGATATTCAGGCATTGTTGTAAATTGTCCATTGTCATCCAAGTATTGAAAATCTCTTAGTTGATTTTTGATAAATTCTCTGCTCTTTATAATGATTTCAGGGATAGGTCCGAAGAAGGTCTGCTCTTTTATGACATTGAATTCTTTCCCAACGCCAGCGGAATTATCATTGTATTTAATCACTCTTAATCTCGCTTGTGGTAAAAATTCAGTGGGGTTACTTCCGAACAATAAAATTCCAGCATTAGTTATCTTACCATTTTTTATTAAGCCTCTTCCTTTTAGAACTTGTAAAGTACCAATATCAGGAAGGCCTATTTTTTCCTTGAAACTTTGAACTAATTCATCGTCAAGATCAGAAAGTTCTGCTCCTTCAGCGATCTCGTCTTCGAAATATCTTTGCCCTCTGTCATATTCTAATTGGACTCGCTGTTCATGCTTTAGTTTAACTGATTTATCTCCCTGTCGTAAATATGCAGTATCATTAGGAGTAGTAACTACCCTATCAATGGATAGTTGGATATTGAGCACTAATACTTTATCTTCCTCGTTTTTTATATTTGTAACATTGATTTCTTTATAATTAAACTTTACAGGAGTGTTCACTAATTGATAAGCAATATTTTTAAAACTTTCAATGTCCCCAGCTTTTGCATGTTTAAAACCTGTAATACGTCCGTCATCTTCAATACCTATTGCAAGGACACCGCCTTCTGCATTAGCGAATGCTACTATATCTTCTAGTATATTTTGAGCTTTTTGAGCAGCACTTTTTCTGTCGAAATGTTGTCCTTCTGGGGCGGATGTTAGATACTCAATATCGTAGATTTTCTCCATAATTAGCCTCCTTTATTTTCTGTAAATATGCTCAACAACCCCGATTGCTTCTGCGAATTCATATTCATTAAAGTAGATGTCATCATAGTTGGGGTTCAGGCTTTCTAGTCTGTCTGGCTGTAATTTCTTTACAAAGTTTCCTTTGCTTGTCCGAAATACGCCAATTTGTCCGATTTCAATTTGTTTTGTGAATGTGACAAAGAGAATATCGCCATTATGAAGTTTAGGTCGCATAGAATCACCGATAACCATTGCAAGGTCGTCAAACTTGTCAGGGATTTGGCTTATTGGAATCCTGATTTCAATATCGACATCATTTTCCTGCCAAATGCCTTCTCCTGCTGATTCTAAACCGTGAACAACGAGGGATTCGAATTCTTCGTTTTGAGGAAGTGGGATAACTTTCTCCGTCTTATATTCGGCTATTTCTTCTCCGATTTCGGCGTTTCCTTTTATTTGCTCCTCTAATTGCTCCGTAGCGTAGCCTAGCACGTTTTCTTGGCGTTCGGGGTGTAATTGTACCACCTTGTCATTTATCGCCTGTACGGTGCCATTTTTTGCGTCTGGTGAGGTGGTGGAGGATTCGCCGAACATCATAACTTCAGGATGAACCCCGAAGAATATTGCAATTTCTTCTATTTCGTATATTTTGGGAGAACGTGTTCCACTTTCCCATTTTGAAATAGTTGATTTTGTTTTTCCGATTTTTTCTGCCAGCTGTTCCATTGTTAAATTATTGGCCAGCCTGTATTCCTTGACCATTGCAGGAAAAGCTATTTTAGTATTCATAAGCGCTCTCCTTTATTTTCTAACCTTATTATATAATCGTGTTTTCTTTTTGTCAACAAAAACGATAATAAAGCATTATCAAAAAAGTTGACTTTTTTAACACAAATCTGTTGACAAAAAGGAAACAAAGGTGTATAATGTATTTGTAAGGTTGAGAAAGGCAATCTTAGACAAGGAAACTAACAGAAAGGATTACTTAATGAAAAGTCGCAAAAGAAAAAAGAAAAAGCTTAGCAACGAACAACTGATAAACTTGATAATCGCACTCATCAACTTAATCATAACGTTACTAAACTTAATCGAAAAAATCTTCAAATAGTGGGCGGGGCGAAAGCCCCAACTACTATATGCGTGTTTTCATTATACTATAAGAGGTATCGACAATGCAAGATAAAACTTATAAATTCATCTTTTGGTCTTTGATTGTCTTAACCGTCATTGTTATTATCATCACTTGGCTAGTGTAGAAAGGGGGGTGGTTAATGAAAAAAACAGAGTTCGAAAAGCTCTTGGATAATAGCGGAATTAAGCGTCAGGTAATTGCTGAACGAATGGGTCTTACTCGCACAGGCTTCTATCGCAAACAGAAGAAACCGAAAGAGAGATTTGACGGTAATGAAATGCTGGCTCTTGCTGATATTTTGGGAGTTGACTCTAAAGTGGTCCTTGAGGCCATTTTAGTTTCATAGGTTTGTTGACAAAAATAACACAAAGGAGCGTCATGGAAGAAAAATGGAAATCCGTAAGGGGCTATGAAGGTCTGTATGAAGTTTCTAGTGATGGCAGGGTTAAAAATAGCAAAACTGGAAGGATACTAACCCCTAGGGTAAATAATTCGGGTTATGTTCGTATCAGTTTGTACAAAAAAGAAGGTTGCAAGGAGTTTTTGGTTCATAGGCTTGTTGCAGAAACGTTTATCCCAGCGGTGAATGGCAAAGAAATAGTCAATCATATAGACGAAAACAAGTTGAACAACAACGTGGAAAACTTGGAATGGGTAACGTCACAAGAGAACGTGCAGCATAGCATTGAGCGTTTGAGAGTTCCGAAAAAACATAAAGTTATCTATCTATATACGCTATATGGGAGATTAGTTCGGGTATTTTCATCAGCGGTTGAAGCAGGAAACTATTTTGGTGTATCAACGACCACAATTATTTCTGCTATCAATAACAAGAGTAAATTTAATACGCTTTATTATTTAGGCACCCCTGATATTATTCCTGATTTCGAAGAGCTTGTTGGCTTGGTGGATTATTTAGAAGATTATCGAACGGCTAAACAGTTGAAAAAAGATGTATTTGCTAAAGCATTGGAAACTACACGCACTAATTACATGATCTGGTTACAAAAGCAAAAAGTACCATATAAAGAACTAAAAAAGGTTGCTAGTTTATTGAACATGACTATTGATAGGGCATGGGATTTAAACGAGGTTTACACATAACCTAAAACCAATTTCAAAAAATTTGCTTGATAAACTACATTTATCAAAGTTTGTTGTTGACAAACACAACAAACTTTGATAAACTACATTTATCAAAGTTTGTTGTTGACAAACACAACAAACTATAACTAATGGAGAGGAGGGCAGATATGACTTATGGTGAGCGCATGCGTAGGCTTCGAGAGGACAAGGAAATGTCCTTGCGAGAGCTAGCGGAGAAGACGCTATTAGATTACGCATTCTTATCTCGTGTAGAGAATGATTTGCGGACGTTAACACTCCCACAGGCAAAGGCGGTGGCTCGTGAATTGGGCTGTACGGTGAATGAGCTGGTGGGGTAGGAAGGAGAGAGGATGAATGAACTAGAAAGAACAGCCCTTAATGAAACACTAAGGACTGTGACGTATATAGCGGAGAAAACAGATGAGCCAATACTCGTAGAATTAGATAAAACTATTTCTTTTTTGGAGTCGAATTATCAGAGACTTTCCGAACAAGTTGAGAAAGACTTGTTGCAACTTGCCTACGTTCGGGGGTGTTTAGAGGGTTTGAAGCAGAGGTAATTGAACTAGCTATTGAGTGGTCTAATTCTGGTAGATTTTTTGAAATAACAGGAGAACTCGTTGGAGCTATACCTCTGTTGAGTTTATGGAGGATTTCATCTATTTTCTTTTCAATAGTAGTTAAATTCGATTCTGGCTTATCTTTTGATTTCTTGATGTTCTCCATATTGAAATCGCCGATACTTTTAACCATTTCTTTTAGCGCTCTTTTGGAGTTTTCAATCTCGGCTACATCGGTATCATAGAGTATAGTTCTATTGCTAGCTACATCAAAGGGAAGTTTCTCATTGTATTTAATGATTGGAATCAGCGGAAGTCCTAGAGCTTCTCTATACCCTAGCTCGTAAAAGGCGTTGGGATTGTGTTCGGTCATATCTGCAATAACTAGCTCATCTGTCTTTAGATGATTGATAATACTTTCGTTGATGTTACCAGTGAAGCTTTCTTGGTCTACACGAATTACCTTATATCCAAGTTCTTCACAGACTGGTCTTATTAGGTAGGTTAAAACTTTATCTGCGTGGGCGTGTGTGGGAGTTCCTGGCGTTCCAATAGCAGTAACAACGAAACAAGTTTTTTCAGTCATATCAATTTCTCCAATCATTTTATTTTTATTATATCACAGAAAAGGAGGGGAGGAGATGAGACCTAAGAAATATCCGTGTAGCAAAAAAGAACCTGCTAAAAAACAAGTTCAGGACGTTATTACCTGTGTAGGTAATACTACAGTTACCGCGAATATTAACGGCATAGAGTTGAAAGCGCCTAAAATTATTGTATAGGTGTCAAGGAGGAGCTGTTATGTGGCAAAGAATCAAGCGAATTATGGATAAAAAAGGTATGACGATGTATGCCGTTAGTAAGAAAGCTGGTATCAATCAGAATGTATTGATTGATTTGAAAGCAGGACGGAGTAAACGCATTTATTATGACAACATGGAGAAAATCGCTGACGCACTAGATGTCAGTTTGGATGAATTTAGAAAATAAAAAGCTACTATTTACATTGGAAAGAGAGTAAGAGATGAAAAATATTGCAGAAAAGGTCATCAGGCTTGAGGCTGATGCGTATGAATTTGTTGCTGATTTTGCGAACAAATATGATTTGAAAATCAGCGAGTCGGCAAGTATGCTGTTTCGGTATTGTGCTACCAAAAATTTGGAGGTTATACAAAGGCAAGTGGAAGTGGTTGAAACTATAACGGTTGCTACTGATAGTTAGAGGGGGAAGAAAAATGAGTCAGCGATTGATTGAAAATTGGCAAAAGAAAAATCATCAGCTCAGTCAACTGGTGATCGATAGTTTAGAGGGGCTAGATGTTTGGGAGACAGCAGTAGCGCTTGGCAAAATTCGAAAAGGAGAAGTATGACGATAACACGGGAAATGACTGCACTTGAGATAAAGGTTTTGAATACCATTCGTAATAGCGCTACTTATGACCTGCCGGTACAGGCAATTGAAATTAGGCAGAGACTGAATATTCCAAAGAGAACGTTAGAAGAAGTTGTGGAGAGTTTGCGTGTTAACTTTGGTCATCCGATTGTTGCGAAGAAAACGAAGCCCAACGGGTATTATCTGCCTAAAACAGAACAGGAAAGGCAGGACGGTCTGGCTCCTTATCGGCGTCAAATTTTGACAGAGCAGAAGAATCTCGCTGCGGTTATGTCAGTGGATTTAGCTGATTATTGGGGGTAGCAATATGGGTAAAAAAGTAAAAAAGCCTGACGGCAATCAGGCTCTAAACAAATAACTTGTAAGGACATAATACCATGAATGAACTTATGAATCAACTATTAGATCAGTTTGAAGCTGGATTGATGGAACGGTATTTGCGGGTCATGAAACGTATCGGGGATGAAAAAGACCAGTATCCGCTTGAGTTGACAAAGGCAAAATGTTCCAAAATGCTATTGGGAACAGAAGATACCACCACTTTTGATATGCGTTTCAATTCTCGTGCTGACTTTCCGAAAATTAAAGGGAAACGAGAGAAGTTCCCCAGAGACGCTGTTATTGAATGGTATCGCAAGAATTGGATGAATACAGGAGTATAAGATGAAAACATATAGCAAATCAAATGAAATTTTTACGACAGATAATCATAGTATTTTTAGCAAAATTAGCAATCGAAAGATTACAGAAAACAGTAAATTAGAAGAAGAACTCCTTTCGGAAGGGCAACGCCAACCAATTTTAGTAAATAGCAAACTACAGGTAATTGATGGGCAACATAGATTATACTATCTCAAAAAACATCGAAAGCCAGTCCGCTACATCGTTGATCCAACTGCTGATTTTAGAACGGTTATATCAATGAACACGTCCGCAGTAAATTGGTCGTTGCGTGATTATGTAGAATCATATTCATTGGAGGGAGACCCTGAATTTATCAAACTTGCAAAATTCTTAGAAACAAACGATTTACTTAGTGATAAGGTGATTATTACGGCTGGCGCAGGTCGCCGAGACGGAACCGCTGCAAAAATTATCCAAAAATTGAAAGAAGGCAACTATGTATTTTCAAATGAGAAACAGTTGAAGAATTTTTGTAGATTCTATGAACAATTGCTTTCTGAAACGAAATTGCCGAATAAACCGTTTCTTCAGTCAATATTATGGACGCTTTATACGACATCTGTTTTTGATGAAACAAGAATGCTACTTCAATTAAAAAAATCAGATTTAACAAATGAAAACATCGAGGGATATTCAAAGAAAAATCTTTTATTAACATTTTTGAAAATCTACAACGGTCGATGGAGTGATGACCATCCGTCTGTTATCCAATATTTTATAAATCGTAAAGGAACATTAGTGATACCTAGTCTACCAAAACAAGATTAACTAGGAATAAAAACAGGAGCATAAGATGAAAGTTATCGAAAAACTAAAAAACTATTTTGGATTTGACAAGCTTGAAGAAGAGCAAACAGACATCGTTTTGACGGATGTTAAGCGGTGGAAGCAGATTGCGCAGGAAAAGCACGAGGAAGCTATCTTGTATCAAGAATTGTACAACGAAGTGATGCATGAGAATCACCGTTTGAGAAAGACACTTCAGGTATTTGAGGAGATAAGAAAGGCAGATGAGTATGCTTAGTGAGTTGTTAGGTGGAATTTGTGTCGTATCGCTGATTCTTGTGCTGTATATGTTTGAAGCCCTTAAAGATATGATACGTGAAGAAAAGGCTCGTAAAAAGTATCAGGAGTATTTGCGTATACAGCGTGAGAAAGAAGAGTACGCTTTGGCTGTTCTTACTGCTTATCAAACAGAGGAGCGAGAAAGAGTGCGTCAATCACTCAGAAGCTGGCAAGGGATTGATGTTGGATAGGAGGGTGTATGGCTAGTGAAATCAAGTGGATTAAAATTGTGACGGATATTTTTGATGATGAAAAAATTCTGCTGATAGAATCATTGCCAGAAGCGGATACTATTCTTGTCATTTGGTTCAAATTGCTTACGCTAGCTGGGAAGCAGAATTACAGCGGAGTGCTGTTAATGAATGACAGGGTACACTATACAGATGAAATGCTTGCAACCATTTTCAGGCGTCCGTTTAACACGGTAAAATTGGCTTTGTCTACGTTTGAGCAGTTTGGAATGATTGAGATTATCAATAATGCGATTACCATTCCAAATTGGGAGAAACATCAAAATATTGATGGGATGGATAAGGTTAGAGAAAGCACTCGTAAGAGGGTGGCACTGCATAGAGAACGCCAAAAAATGCTGGCAAATGGTAACGTTACATGTAACGTTACAGTAACGCATGGTAACGCACTAGATAAAGATAAAGAGAAAGATAAAGAAGAAGATATAAATAATAAATGTCCTTTTCAGGACATCATTGCTTATCTTAATTCTGCTGTCAATAAAAACTATCGTGCCAACAGCAACAATACCAAAAAACTGATACAGGCTCGTTGGAAGGAAGGCTATACTTTAGATGATTTCAAAAAAGTCATTGATAATAAGGTTGCTGACTGGAAGGGGACGGAGTGGGAGAAATATTTGCAACCCTCCACGCTTTTCCGTGAGAGTAACTTTGACAAGTATCTAAATCAAACCATAAGCCCGTCCACTAAAAGTCCAAAAACGAATGTGCCAGAATGGAGCAACAATCCAATCAAGACAGAGCAGACCGTGGAGGGGCAGGCGAAGATGAGGGCGCTATTTGATGAATTAGCGAAGATGGAGAAAGGAGATACCTAGGTGTTTATTTTAAAACATGGCCTGAAGCAGGATAAGCCTTATCTGCGTAATGCAGAGTTTAAGTGTACTGGTATTGATTTGTCTTATTGCGAAGAACCTCGAAAAGCCATGAAGTTCGCTTCTAGGTCCGTAGCGATTTTAGTATCAAGAGCTTTGATTGCTTACGGCAATTTTTACCCGATAGAGGAGGAAGGTCTTGAACGGACTTGATAGATTGTTTGCCATGCAGTCATGGTCATGGGCTAATGATTGTCATTTGAAAATGTCGGAGAAGGTCAGGTTGATGTCTTTATCTGATCAGGAATTTAAAGATGAGCTGGAGAGAATGGCTCGAGAAATAAAAGAAAGTAGGTATATGAATGGACACGTTAATTGAATTTGCAAAAGAAGTCGGAATGGCTTTGATTTGGATTATACTTGGCTATTTAGTCGGTAAAGACAGTGTGAGAAAGGACAGGGAAGATGATTAACAATGTTGTATTAGTGGGTCGGATGACGAGAGATGCGGAGTTGAGCTACACTCAGTCCAATCAAGCGGTAGCGACATTTACGCTTGCGGTGAATCGTAATTTCAAGAATCAGAATGGTGAGCGAGAGGCGGATTTTGTCAATTGCGTGATGTGGCGACAACAGGCTGAGAATTTGGCCAATTGGACTAAGAAGGGTGCTTTAATTGGTATTGCTGGTCGGATTCAGACACGGAACTATGAAAATCAGCAGGGACGACGTGTCTATGTGACAGAAGTGATTGCGGATAGTTTCCAGTTGCTAGAAAGCAAGTCGAAAGAAAATAAGGCAGCAAATCAGGCTTCGATGGAACAACATGCACCACACTTTGGACCAGCTAGTCCAGTAGATGTGTCAGAAGATGATTTTCCGTTTTAGGAGGTAGAGATGTCAAAAGGAATTTTCACAGGGATAAAAATTACAAGTTCATCAGATCTTACGGATGCGACGATTGATGTCAGTGGTGTGAGGGCTTTAGAAAAAACATTGGGGTATATTCGTTATTTGGAGGATGAAAACAAGAAGTTACAAGAGAAAAATGATTTTCTTGAAGATGAGAGACGTCGTTGTTACCTTGACATGAAAAAGGATGAGGAGACGATTGAACGCTTGAAGCGTAGTAATCTTTACCTGACGCAACTGATCATTGATGTACATCAAGGGTCTGATCGGTTAAAACTGGACAGACGGAAGCAGAGAAGGAAGTGGAGAATGGGATGAAACAATTTGATAATATAACAAAACCCCAACACTACCACGGGAAATACGGGCTTGAAGCCATGAGTGTTGTCGATAATTTCATCGGTGATTTAGCTGGGAAAGCAGCCTATTGCTGGGGTAATGTCATCAAGTATTTATTACGGTTTCAGATGAAAAATGGGATTGAGGATTTGAAAAAGGCACGTCAGCATTTAGATTGGTTGATTAAAGAATTGGAGAAAGTAGATGAATAAACAAGAAGCGATTGAGAAACTTGAAGGAATAAGTTGGGAATATGAAGACCGACATTTTAAAATAACAGACGCAGTAGAATTAGATGACGCAATCGACATCATTAATCAAATCGACGACTGCCCGAAAGTCAAAATCCCGCGTTTTGTGGCGGATTGGTATGAGAGGAACAAGGGGGATTTAGAATATAATCTTTATCTTTACCAAATTTCCATTTACGAGGAAAAAGTTAAAGAAGATAATTTCTTTTACTGGACGCAAACATCAGAAAATCCTGTTCATACACTTATTAACATGCACCAATTTGGCTATGAGGTTGAGCAGGAGAAGAAATACAAGGTTAAGATTGCGAATAACGGAAGTCAGCCATTGACGTTTAAAAAAATTAGGGCAAAAAATCTTCTTTGTTGATGAAAAATGCGATGAGTCTTTCACTAAACAAGAATTAGAGCAAGCTGGATTTGGATGGGTGTTCGATTGCGCTGGTGTGGAAGTAGTGGAGGTGGAGTGATGAAAATATTATTCAACGGCAAATTCTCCTATATTCTCACATTTGCGTTCCATTGGCTTATTTTATCGTTCGTTTGGACCGAGTTAGAGAACTCTTTTTATAGTCATACTGTACCAAGTCCGGAGGATTCTATTATTCAAATTCTTGCAGTTAGTTATATTACTTATATCTTAGGAAAGGACAACTCATGAGATATTTAGACGACAGATGTGATTTTTGTTATGAGAGGCTAGAAGATTGCACTTGTGATGAAGATGATTGGCTTGTAGATTTGTATCCCTGCGGGTGCTGTACGTGTTGCGGGTGTTCTTGTTGGATGGATGAGGAGGAAGACGAATGACTAACAAATTCAGAGAAGGTCTAGTAAAAGGCTATGTATTAGGCTGTTTCATAGGCCTAATGATCAGTGTAGCTTTTTTTAGCGCATAGCGTCGCTAAGTTACAAGACCAGATTGATAGTCTGTACCAACGCAATGAAGTACTTACGCAGCAATTGCAAGAAATGAATAAGTATGTACGGTATCCAGGAGGGTGAAGATGACAACAGCTGAGAAAATCGAGTACATTCTAAAAGTCAACTACTGGACGCAACAGCAACTCGCAGATAAAATTGGTGTAAAACAGACTACTATTTCTGCTTGGAAGCTTGGGCGAGTTGTCAGAAATAGCTATATTCCTCAAATTGAACTACTCTACAATCAGGCAATTCAATTGGAACGGGCGAGGTTGAAACCGAAAAATAGAGTCTTGTCTGAACGTGGGAAGCTGGTGCTGAAGTTCCCGTGGTATAGCTATCAGCAAAAATAAAAAAAGCCAGCCTGCGCTGACTCCTTGTGAATAATAACCATACTAATATTATATCACAAAGGAGAGAGCGAGAGTGACTTTTTTTCCAGAGATTAACGAAAAACAGACAATCAGAAATGCTAAGAGAAAACTGAAAGAATATCCACGTTGGCGCAGAATTGCAGGCGATATTGACGGTCAGAAAGTCACAGCGACTTACTCCTTTGAGCCGAGACAGTCGCATGGAAGTCCGAGCAGACCAGTTGAGAGATTGGTAATAAGTAAGGTAGATGCACTAGCAGAGCTTGAAGCTATCGAGTATGCAGTGGGTCATCTGCTTGATCCGTATCAGCGTAAAATACTTTATGATTTGTATTTGACCAACTATCCAAAATCTAATGCGGAATTAGAGAATGAATTAGGATATGAGAAAACTCGTTATCATGAGATTGTGTCTAATGCTTTACTAGCTTTTGCGGAACTTTACAGAAGTGGTTGCTTGGTTGCTCTGAGCGGAATAATAGCGGAATAATAGCGGAGTTTCTAACCGTTTTTAATGATAAAATAGTATCATGAATGAAAAGGCAAGAGACTTTCTCTTGTCTTTTACTGTATATAAAGGAGGTGCAATCATGAAGCGAGTTGAGCCGATTAGAGACACAGATGATATTGAGCGTTTGAAAGACTATCTACGTTCTCGTAGTGAACGGGATTACGTGCTGATCATGTGCGGTCTTTATTCAGGACTTCGGATTAGCGATATTGTACCTCTGCAAGTAAAGCAAGTAACTGGCGATCGTATTGAGATAGTCGAAAAAAAGACAGGCAAAGTCAAGAAGTTTGCAATCAATGATGAATTAAGAAAGGCACTCAATCATTATATAAAGCAGAATGATTTGAAAGGATACGACTATCTCTTTCCCAGCAAAAAGAAACAGCGAGCAAATGGAGTTCGGATTGCTCACATTGGTCGAGTGGCTGCTTACCAGATATTCAAGAAGGCTGCAAACCATATCGGTCTAACGAATATCGGCACTCACTCGATGAGAAAGACTTTTGGCTATCATTTCTACAATCAGACTGGCAATGTAGTTTTATTGATGGAGTTGTTTAATCATTCATCACCAGACATTACATTAATTTATATTGGCTATAAGCAAGATGAATTGGATGAAGCGATGCTTAATTTTAGCTATTAAAAGGCTATCTATTTAACACAATGAGAATTTGTAAATAAGAAAATAGAAAAACACGGAAGATACTTAGAGAGAGTAAGAGAGACGAACTGTGAATTTTATTTAACAGAATATAAGATATGTTAAATATAGCACCTTAAAAAATACCTTCCCTATACTTAAAAAAATACCTCTACCTTAAAAAACGAAAGGAGCCCCTATGCAAGCAAGAGCAGACCGCAAAGGAAAACACCGGGTGGCCTTTGAAAAGAACAAGAAGGTTATTTTAAAAACTCGTAATACTTGTGGTATCTGTGGTAATCCAGTTGATAAGAGTTTGAGGTATCCTCATCCACTCAGTCCAGTAATTGACCACATCATTCCAGTCATCAAGAATGGTCATCCATCAGACATAGATAACTTACAGCTTGCGCATTGGCAATGTAATAGACAGAAGTCTGATAAGTTGTATGCTGATGAGCGAGCAAGTGATACAAAAGTGATTGGAAATCGCAATCTTCCACAGAGTTGCGATTGGACTTTATACAAAGGATAATGCAATGAAAATGTATAGAGATGAAAAAATGAAAATCTTGCAGTCTTGTCAGAAAGGGGGGGATACCACCCTCCCCTTAGAGGCTCGCGAGCTTCACGCCGTCACTATGCATTTTTTCTCGTGCCAAATGAAAGGAAAATGGAAATTGGAACTAAAAGGGATTAGTTATCTTAGATCTAAGCTGTCTTCGGTGAAGCAACGGGTGGATTTGAGGTATAAGCAGTATGCGATGCAACATCAGGAGTCTCCGATAGGGATTACGATTCCAGCGGAGATTCGTAGGCAGTATCAGGCTGTTCTTGGTTGGTGTGCGAAGGGTGTGGATAGCTTGGCAGACAGGCTGGTCTTTCGTGAGTTTGCCAATGATGATTTTGAGGTGAATGACATCTTTCGGCAGAACAATCCGGATGTCTTTTTTGATAGTGTGGTTTTGTCTGCTTTGATTGGGGCTTGTAGTTTTGTCTATGTCTCAAAGGGAGAAGACGGTGAGCCTCGGTTACAGGTTATTGAGGCAAGCAATGCGACGGGTATTCTTAGTCCGATTACGGGGGTTGTTGACGGAAGGATATGCAGTCTTACAGCGTGATGAGTATGGTAGGCCTTTGCAAGAAGCCTACTTTACATCGGATTGGACGCTTTATATTCAGAATGGGAAGCATACTCCTGTCAAGAATGAGACTGGGGTTCCTTTGCTGGTGCCGATTATTCATCGTCCTGATGCGGTGCGTCCGTTTGGTCGTTCTCGGATTACGAGGGCTGGGATGTACTATCAGAGGTATGCGAAGCGTACGTTGGAGCGGGCTGATGTGACGGCGGAGTTTTATTCGTTTCCGCAGAAGTATGTTTTGGGGACGGATCCTGATATGGAGAAGTTGGATAAATGGCAGGCGACGGTTTCTAGTTTGTTGCAGTTTTCGAAGGACGAGGACGGGGACAAGCCAACGGTTGGTCAGTTTACGACTTCTAGCATGTCGCCTTTTACGGAGCAATTGCGGACGGCAGCGGCTGGTTTTGCGGGTGAAATGGGCTTGACCTTGGATGATTTGGGCTTTGTGTCGGATAATCCGTCATCGGTCGAGGCTATCAAGGCAAGTCATGAGAATTTGCGGTTGGCTGGTCGGAAGGCGCAACGGTCGCTCGGGTCTGGGTTGTTAAATGTGGCCTATGTGGCGGCGTGTTTGCGTGATGGATACCCTTATTTACGTAGCCAGTTCATGAAGTTGGTTCCGAAGTGGGAGCCGTTATTCGAAGCGGATGCGACAACCTTGACTATGCTGGGTGATGGTGTCATTAAAATCAATCAGTCCTTGCCTGGTTATATCACTGGGGAGACAATCCGTGATTTGACGGGTATTCGTGGGGATGAGTCGGCTGTGCCGGTGGTTCCAAGGAGAAGGTAGATGAATGAGGATATTGTACCGAACTTACTAGCGTCTATTCAGGCGGATTTTGAAAAGGCTTATGGCAAGAGTGAAGTGGTGGCGGCTGCTTTTGAGGCTTTGAAGGCTAAGCAAGCGACCTATAAGACGGTCAATGATTTGGCGATTGAGGTTGGCGAAATTTTGTCTGAGGCTCTGGGAGCTTCTCTAAGCGCCGATAAGTTGCCAGACGGTAAAATGTATTATAATATCGCGAAACGTTTGTTAGAGGAGACGCTGGGGCAGAATTTTGAGCTTGTCAGCGGTTATGCGAGAGATGTTCAGCAATTGTTAAATGAAAAGGCTGGTTTGGGCTTAAAAGCGCAAGTGCCGTCTTTGAATCAAGATAAGATTGACGGCTTGGTCAATCGTTTGTCTACCGCAGATGATTTCGAGAGTGTGAAATGGCTCTTGGGTGATCCAATTGTGACGTTTACGCAGGGGATTGTCGATGATGCTATTCAGGAAAATGTGGATTTTCATGCGAAAGTAGGGCTAAGTC
This sequence comes from Streptococcus respiraculi, assembly GCF_003595525.1. Lineage (NCBI taxonomy): Bacteria > Bacillati > Bacillota > Bacilli > Lactobacillales > Streptococcaceae > Streptococcus > Streptococcus respiraculi. The sequence continues at coordinate 25,253 of NZ_CP022681.1, forward strand.
CTAAGATTATCCGCAGGCATACGGGGCATTGTTGCGACTGGTGCCGGAATTTGGCAGGGGTCTACAATTATCCAGATGTACCTAAAGACGTGTATCGGAGGCATGGCAATTGTCGGTGTACTGTTGACTACAAAACAGGCGATGGTAAAAGGAAAAATGTTTGGTCAAAAAAATGGAGTAAAGAAAGCGCTGATGTCTTGGAACAGCGTAAGCAAATAAATAGGGATATTCGTGATAATAACCGCAAGGAAGATATCAAAGAATTTAAGAAAATTGTCGAGGTTTTAGGTGCTAAAAATGCTCCCATATCAGTAGCAAAATTTCAAGATTTGAAGTATAATGATGGTGAGGGATATGAGCGTTTAAAAAGATAAGGTTTATATCCAAAAGAATTTCAATGATGGAACTTGGTTGGACAAAATTAATCCTGAAAAAACAGGCTCGCCATATTCAGTCGACGGCAGGGGACGGTAAAAGTTACTTTTTTTGATAGTGTAGATATTAATGCCTTGTATGATAAATATAAAAATGACAGGTAGTATTAGAGAATTAAGAAATGGTACTAAAAGTTCTGATGAGAAAGTTGATTTAATTGAAACTGGCTTAGTTGGTATTGATTTTTTCACTGGAAAACCTGTTAATGCAATGACAATTAAATATAGTAAAACAGGTGTACACTTAATACCAACTTACTATGAAAGGAGAGACTGATGGATTTAAAACAGTACAACAATAAGCAAGTCCAGATAACTGATGTAGATAATAAAATTTTTCAAGGTATTTGTATTTTTGAAGATAAAGACACATATGATGAAGAACAAGATGGTCTGTCAGTTAAGACAGGTTTTAAATGGGTTAAGATTTTTGAATCTGAAATCAAATCAATCGAATTAGTATAAGGCACTTAGCATAATCTAGTGCTTTTCTTGTGCGCAAAGGAGGAAAAATGTTATACACACTTTGGCAATTCGTTGCCTTTTTATTAGGTATTATATTAGCTGTACTTCTACTGGGAGTTCAGCTGTTGTTATTATTGCAGTTGTAAAAGCTGTCTGTAAGGTAATGAGAGGAGAAAGATCATGAACAAACGGATGAAAAAGAAGTGGTTGATACCACTT